>JALWRO010000357.1 GCA_027080605.1 Campylobacterales bacterium | reverse complement strand
GTACACGCTCGATAAAGAGGCGTTTTATAAACTGGTAAAGGAGAAAATGAATGAGGTACACTTTTGAATAGAGGTAGAGGCAGAAAAAAAGACGAAACAAAATTAAACGAGGACATCAGACTTCCGGAAGTCAGATGCATGGGCGACGATGGTACACAATACGGTATTATCTCATCCGACGAAGCACTGGATATCGCAAGAGAGAAAGGGCTTGATTTAGTTTTGATCGCACCGACCGCCAAACCACCGGTGGTCAAGATTATGGATTACGGTAAATTCAAATACCAGGAAGAGAAGAAGAAAAAAGAGGCGAAAAAGAAACAGAAAAAGATCGAAGTCAAAGAGATCAAACTCTCCGTGAAAATCGCCGACAACGATGTCAACTACAAAGTCAAGCACGCACGTGAATTTCTCGAAGCGGGAAAACATGTCAAGTTCAGAGTCTTTCTGAGAGGTCGTGAAATGGCAAATCCGCAGGCTGGTAAAGATGTACTTAACCGTGTCTGGCCGATGGTAGAAGATATCGGTGTTAAAGAGAATGAACCGAAATTTGAAGGACGTTATGTCAATATGCTCGTAACGCCTAAAAAAGATAAAGAGAAAAAATAATCTCTTTCTTATGGAAGTGGAGACTTTAGTCTCACCAGATACGGGTGTAGCTAAAGCGATACTTCCGAATAAAACCCGCAATATTTCCCCGTTTAAGCTCGTTATTAACAAAAAAAGATATAATTGCACTCCTTAAAACCCGTTTTATGGGTATTTGAGGAAAATATTACAGGAGAATCACATGCCAAAGATGAAAACGCATCGTGGTGCTGCCAAACGTTTCAAAGTGAAAAAAAACGGTAGTATCAAAAGAGGGTCTGCGTACAGAAGTCACATTCTGACCAAAAAAGACCAAAAGCGTAAAAGAAATCTCAGAAAACCACAAGTCGTTGCGAAAAGCGATGTACAAGAGGTTAGAGAACTTTTAGGCAAATAAGCAACGCGGTTATTGAGTCAAATCAATCATTTCCTCCCGTTTCGGGACAAGTTCAGGTCAAGCCTGACACCAACACATAAGGTAAAGGAAACACAACATGAGAGTAAAAACAGGTGTAGTCAGAAGAAGAAGACATAAAAAGCTTCTCAAACAAGCCAGAGGTTTCTACAGCGGTAGAAGAAAGCACTTCAGAAAAGCGAAAGAGCAACTTGAGAGATCATTAGTTTACGCTTACAGAGACAGAAGACAAAAGAAAAGAGATTTCAGAAGACTTTGGATCACCAGAATCAACGCTGCCTGCAGATTAAACGATATTAGCTATTCAAAGTTCATCCACGGATTGAACAAAGCAGGCATAGAGCTTGACAGAAAAATCCTCGCAGACATGGCTATGAACGACGCAGCAGCTTTTACAAAAGTAGTAGAAGCGGCAAAGGCTGCAATCTAAGTACATCTTTAACCGGTACAGGGCTTTTGGCTCGTATCGGTGATGCTGAAAGCATCACTTCCTTCATTATTACACTCCCCTTTAAAACAACATTTTGGTAAAATTATTGTATTTTCGTAAGATTATGTTAAAATAAACAAAACTTGTTTCCAGTGTGAGGAGTGAAAAATGCAAAGTCTCGAAGCAAAACTAAAACATCTTGAATTTATCCAAAATACAATCACCCGAATGGCACACAACTCTTTTTTACTCAAAGGATGGTGCATCACCGTTGTCGGTGCTATCATTGGGATCAACAAAGACGGAATTAACTGGAAAGTGACTACACTGGCTATCTTTTTGACGTTGATGTTTTGGATACTTGACGGGTATTTCCTTTCTCAGGAGCGATACTTTCGCGGCAGATACGATGAAGTACGACAGAAAAAGCCTGAAGAGATAGACTTTCGTATGCAACTCGACGGAGAGAAGACTTCGTATATGGACTGGTTTGTGAGTATCACGTCTGTTACTTTGCGGATATATTATCTGACTATTTTGATTGCACTGTTTTTCTTTACTTTTTTGATGTAGGGTGTTTCAGATGAGTGAAAGTCGAAAACCGAAGATTTTTATTAGTTATAGTCATGAGAGTAACACCTGGAGAAATCAGATACAATTATTTGTTAATAATATGAGAGTTTATGGGTTAGATTGTAGCTTTGATAAATATACTCCTGAAAATCCGTTATGGTCAGACTGGATGAAAAGAGGGATATATGAAAGTGATTATATTTTTATTTTTTGCACAAAATCATATAAAGAAAAATTTATTATCGATTCACCACATAAAGGTTCTGGAGTTTATGCAGAAGCTGAATGTATAAGAGATCGCTTAGAAAAAACAAATAATGAAGATAAAAATAAAATTTTTCTACTATTTTTTGATGACCCCGATGATGACAATATTCCTACAGAACTTAGTAGATGTTCTAAAATAAATTGTTTGGACTATGAACAACTTAATGATTTATATCATCGAGTTACCAATCAGATTGAGAATGCACCTGATGTTGGGGATATTGTAGAAAACTTGCCAAATGAAATATTAACTGATTTAAAAAATAATTCACGACAAATAGAAACAACAGACAGAATACTCAAAAATCTTAAACAGGTATTGAAAGATTGTGTTTCCATAGAAGAGCTAAAATTATACGCTACAAACCTGTTAAATTTTAACAGCATACATCTGCCAGATGATTTTGATTCAATCGTTGATCATTTATATGACCATCGGAAACCACTTTTATGCTTGTTGAAACAATTAGATGATAATCGTCTGGCAATAATACTAAAAAAACTTCAAAAAGAGCTGCATATATCTGATAGTAAATTAGAAAATTTTGATTGTATGAAAAAAGATATGAGACGAAAAAGATGTAATCTTTTAATCACATTAGAACCCGAAAATGACAATATTGAACATACGAAAGTGGAAATCTGGAAAGATGAAAAACCTTATCCTTATTCTGTCTATCAAGGTAAAATCAATCTATCCAATGAAAAAAATCCAACAGGTTTAGTGGATGAAATATTTAAGCATATAACAGTTTCGAGTAATAATGTATTGATAGAGTTTATAATACCTTATGAATTACAAAATATTGATTTTTCTATATGGCACGATAGCAGGGGAAGCAATCTCGGTAGAAAGTTTAAAATAGTAAGAAGACTCAGTGAGCGAATGGAAAAAAGTAGAACAGACGATAATGCTTATGAAGATTGGAAAAAATTCTGGGAATGGTATCAAAATAAGAAATCTGAAAAATTAAAAAAACTTGCTATTCCTGTAAAGAATAAAAATGACATATTTTTTTCTGACTTTGAAGAAAAACCTTATATTAAGTGTAAAAACCCGATAGATTCCGAAGAAATGTATAAAGCAATTCTTGATGAGACTGCATGTATTGTGTTGGCACCTTTAAAAGAAAATAATACAGTAAAACAATTATGCAGTAAAATAGACAAAAAAGACAAACTGGAAAATTTAATAAAAGCAAGCTTTAGATCATTGAGAGATGAAGTACCGTATCTGCTTATTTGGGATAATCTAAACCGTATTCCTAAGCGTTATCGACATAAAAATACAAAAACTTCCACAGAAGGAGAATGATATGAAAGAGATTTACCAAGGGTTAAGAAAAAAAAATTATGCAAACATTAAAGATGATTTAGAAAACCTTGAAAAATTTGTACCGCCATGGAGAAAACATAAAGATGAAAGCGGTAAAAGTTATGAAGCGTCAGATGAAGAGAAACTGGTTGTTAATCTTGCTTTACAGTTAAGAAGACCTATCCTCTTAGGAGGCGATCCTGGAATTGGAAAATCATCTCTGGCAAAATCGGTTGATTATGAGCTGGAGTCAGGAGGGGTGTTGGATTGGCAGATAACAACGCATAGTGTATTGAAAGATGGATTGTATGATTATGATGCTATTGCGAGATTAGAAGATGTAAAAAGTTCTAAAGACAGCGCTATTAAACCCATAGGTGATTTTGTAACACTCAATGCTTTGGGAACAGCATTTGCATCTGACAAGATGAGAGTAGTGCTTATAGATGAACTCGATAAAAGTGATATAGATTTTCCAAACAATCTGTTACACGTTTTGGAAGAGAGGGAATTTCCCATACCTGAACTTGCAAGAACCGGGGAAAATGAACATGAAGTTTATACCGCAGATGGTAAAAAGGTAAAAATAACACTCAAAAATGGAAAATTACAATGTAAAGTTTTTCCACTGATTATTTTCACCAGCAATAAAGAGAGAGAATTTCCTGCCGCATTTATGCGAAGAGTGTTGACTCATGATATTACTCTTCCTGATGATGAAGAGGCGTTAAAAGAGAGATTATTCCAAATAGTTTCTAATCATCTAAAAGACTATAAAACACAAGATGAAAATAAAAAATTTAATGAGATAGAAGAGAAAGTAAAAAAAATCATTCAAAAGTTTATTCACCAAATGCGAGACGAAAATAAACAACTTGCTACCGATCAACTTATGCATGCAATTTTTCTCGAATTGCAAGGTATTGATGCGGATGATCAAGATATACTCAAAAAGATATGGCACAAATTATCATAATAGGAATACTCAGTGAACAGTAAAGGTTTTGGAGAACTATTTTTAGAAGAACTGGAGAATATCCTGGATATTGTCTGGTTGTCTCAAGAGTACAAAAAAGTCCAAAATCATGAAAACGAAAAAGAAAAGCCCCAAAAAGAAGAAAATCGAAAACTCACAGAACCGCAAAAGTCTGAAAACGACAATGAAGTCAAAACACAAGATCAACAAATAGATAAACCACCCCAGATGGTTGAGGTCTATACGACACAGCCAGTATTTAAAAAATCATCTGCATTATCGGTTGATTATATCACTCTTCCAAGACAGCAAACGCTTCAAAATTACAGAAAATGGGAAAAAGCGTTTAAACCGTTAAAAATCACAAACCAAAACAGGCATAAAAAGGTTATAAATGAAGAAAAAACGGTAAATCTGATAGCCCAGACAGATATATATCAAATCATCTCCGAATATCAAGAAAAACCTGTTTTTTCTTTATCGTTGGTCATAGACAAGCACTATAGTATGGAAATATTTGAAAATTTGATTGACGAATTTTGCAATGCAGTAGCGCATTTTGGAATTTTTGAAAGAGTCGAAAATTTTTATCTTGATAGCAGTAAGAGTGAAGGAAGATTTTACCGCGATAGAAAGTTACACCAGAAAGTTTCCAAAAAACAGATTGTATCCAATAATAACAATTTAATTTTAGTGATAAGTAACTGTATATCCCCTGCCTGGAAGAGTAATCATATATATTATTGTATCAAAGAGTGGTCAAATAGAAACTTCTGTTCTATTGTGCAAATATTGCCAAGACATATGTGGCTTTTGACAACGCTTGAGCAGGGTGTCCAGTTAAACTGGAAGGCAGAAAGAGCATATCCGTTAAATAAAGACTTATACAGCAAAAAGAGCTCTTTTTACTTTTCAGATGAGCAAGAAGTACTTAAAATTCCGGTTGTCGCTTTTGAACCTTCTTCTTTTCACGCCTGGGGAAATGTACTCCTTGCAAAGCAGACTTATAGTATTGCAGGTTTTGCTTTTTTAGAGCAAGATTTAACCAGACAACCTGATCAACAAGAGACCGTTACGGCGGAACAGCGCGTGGAAAATTTTTTGGCACAAGCTTCTGTAACAGGAAAAATTTTAGCGGCATATTTGGCGAATTTGCCTGTTAGTTACGATGTGGCACGATACATACAAGAGGTTGAGTTGCCAAAATCAAATCTTCTTCATCTTGCAGAAGTTTTTTTGGGAGATATCATAGAAAGAATTGAACATAACGGGAAAAGTAGTTTCGATTTTTACGATGGTATAAGAGATAAACTAAAATATCACATACCGCCCGATAAAGCATGGGAACTATTTATAAAAATCTCGGATATTGTATCTAAAGAACTCGGTTCATCGCTCAATATGCCCGCCTTTTTTTACAATCCAAAATCTAACAAAACGATTTCATGGAGTGAAGAAGCGATAAAATTTGCCGAGCTTGGTATAGATATTCTCAAAAGAAAAGGTGGTTACGACTATAAAAGAGCGGAAAAACTTGAAAAAGAGATTGAAAAGAAAAAAGCCATCCTCCCAGCCTCCAAACGCTTCCAAATGGGTTCAGATGATGGCTACGATGATGAAAAACCCGTTCATGAAGTCATCATAAACTATGACTTTGAGATAGCAAAATACCCTGTAACTTTTGAAGAGTATGATCTCTTTTGCGAAGATACCGGCAGAGAAAAACCGGATGATGAAGGATGGGGCAGAGGCAGACGACCGGTGATCAATGTTTCGTGGCACGATGCCAAAGCCTATTGTAAGTGGTTGAGTGAAAAAACAGGTGAAACGTACAGACTGCCGACCGAAGCGGAGTGGGAGTATGTGTGCCGCGCGGGGACTACAACGAAGTGGAGTTTCGGAGATGATGAAGAAGAACTTGAAAAGTATGCGTGGTATGATAAAAACAGTGGTGATAAAACACATCCGGCAGGGAGAAAACTACCTAACCCCTGGGGACTATATGATATGCATGGCAATGTCTGGGAGTGGTGCGAGGATTGGTATATAGATAATTACAAAGAGACAACAATAGATGGAAGCGCTAATAAAAAAGGAGAACAAGAGTATAAAGCTCTTCGGGGCGGTTCGTGGATCAGCAGTGCTAACAGTTCTCGCTCCGCTGACCGTTACAGGGACTATCCAGACAATCGTGATCATATTTTCGGTTTTCGTCTCCTCAGAACTTTACCTTCAGATAATTTAAATTTAATAAATATATCAGCTAAAGATTTAGAAGAAAGCGATGTAAGTCAACCTGCTGGAGATGTAACCTATAGATGTAACAAATGTCATACAAAATATGCTCTTGATTGTGATGAACTCGAATGGGAAGAAGTAGGGAGTCATGCAAGACAAATGGGTTCAGAAATTCATTATGAAGCATATTATGATAGGGAATGTGATAATTGTGGTAACAATATGGGTTTGACTTTTAACTGTTGGGAATATCCTGTAGGGGCAGAAAATGATAGAGATGTTCAGGGAAATGGTGTTGAGGAAATTGAGGGCGATTGTTGTTTGGATTTACAAGAACAAGAGGAGGAACAATTTGACTATGATGTACCTGATGATATGGAATATGAGGAAGATGAGAATGAATCAAAATATAATGAATCTGATTCTATAGAATATGCAGAAGAGGCTATAGAAGAGATAAAAGAGTGGTTTTTTGAACATTATGAAGATCCTGCAAACTCTTCTTTACCCTACAATTCTAAAGAAGGTGGATACCAGTGGATACATGGTGAACCCGTTAATACAGCAGAGGTAATTTATGAAAATTTTGAAAAGAGGTATAGTGAAGATATTTTAGAAAAAGCCATAGATGAAATAGGCAGACATGAATTATGGAGTCCAATACCACAAAGTGAAGAAGAATTTCAAGAAGCATTAGGCAAATGGGCAAAGAAAAAGGCAGATGATGATAAGGACTAAATTTAAAAACTGACACTGCTTTTAAAATGTGCTAAAATAAAAAACAACCAAAAGGAGTTTTCAATGGATACTATTTTACTTCAGAAGCTCAAAGAGAAAAAAAGATCGTTGTTGGATGAAGGGTTTGAGATTGTAGGCGTGTTTGGTTCATATGCCCGAGGAGAGGAAGCCGAAGATAGTGATATCGATCTGTTATATGACATTAAACCGATATTTTTAAAAAAATATGGAGGTTTCCAAGCTTTTGCCAAACTCAATGAGATACGACAGGAGTTGAAAGAGTTTTTAAAGAGAGATATTGATATTGCTACTATTGATAATAATAGTAATACTTTTAAAAAGTATGCGCTTAAGGATACTATATATGTCTAAATATGTAGAAAAGTTAGAGTTTTCCTCGTTCCCAGGCTCCGGCTTGGGAATGCATACTAACGTGTGTTGGGTCAAATTGGCTATGTATTCCCAACGAGGACGTTGAGAACGAGGAAATATGTTAAAATGTACAAAAAGGGGTTCTTATGCACAACAAAGAAGATATAAAAAAAACTATTTATATTTTAAATCATGAACTTAAAAACAGATACCACGTAAAAAGTCTCTCCTTATTTGGTTCTTATGTACGAGGTGAAGCACGAGACGATAGCGATATAGATATATTGGTTGATTTTGACGTAACACCTGATTTGTTGACTTTTATAGAATTAGAAGAGTTTTTGAGTAATAAGCTTAAAAAAAGTGTGGATCTTGTCCCTGCAAGGAAGTTAAAATCATCCCTGAAAGAGCAAATACTAAAAGAGGCGGTTGTATTGTGAAAAGAGACTACCTCCTTTTTTTAGAAGATATTGTCAATCGTATTGAAAAAATAGAACTATTTACGGCTGATATGAGCTTTGAAGATTTTCAAAACGATGAAAAAACTGTAAGTGCTTGCATCAGAGAGATTGAAGTTATAGGCGAAGCTGTAAAACAGATACCCAGAGAGATGCGTCAGAAATTTGGTGATTTGCCATGGTCTTTGATGGCAAAGATGAGAGATAAGTTGATTCATTGGTATTTTGAAATAGATGAAGAGATTGTGTGGAAAGTTATTGTTGATAAATTGCCGGATATAAAGGTAAGAGTATTAGAAATCATACAAGAGGTAAAATATGAGTAACTTCAAAAAACCCGAAATGATCCGCATCCTGAACTCCCTCTCCATCGATATGGTTCACATCAAAAAAGGCTCTTTTATGATGGGCGAAGGGGAAAATCAAAAAAAAGTAACTATCGAAAACGATTTTGAGATAGGAAAATACCCCGTTACCGTAGCCGAATATATGCATTTTGTCAAAGATGTGAAAAAACACTATCCGAAGTGGTTAGAAGAAGGCAGTGAATATCACATAGAAACAGGAACGAATAATCACTATAAAAAGATGAAAAATCTTCAAAATCCAAATGCGCCGATAGTGGGTATAAGCTGGCACGATGCAACTGCTTATTGTCAGTGGCTGAGTGAAAAGAGAAAAGAAAATTTTAGACTGCCAACCGAAAAAGAGTGGGAGTATGCAGCTCATGCAGGAACGACAACAGAGTGGAGTTATGGAGATGATGAAAAAAAGCTTGGAGATTATGCGTGGTATGACGAAAATTCTTATGATTTAGGAGAAGAACATGAAAATTATGGTGTGCAAGAAGTAGGTCAAAAGAAACCAAATCCCTGGGGGTTATATGATATGTATGGCAATGTTTGGGAATGGGGTGAAGAGTGGACTGATGGGTTTAAAGACACAAAAGTCCTTCGGGGCGGTTCGTGGTATCTCAATGTCACCCATCGCTTCAATGATCGTAGCTGGCACAATGCGGACGATCGTAGTAGGTACTACGGTTTTCGTCTCCTCAGAACAGTTGAGTGAAAAGTGAAAAAGTAAAAGTGAAAAGTGTTGGTATGTATTGCTTTGCAATGCTTTTATTTTCAATAAAAAGAGTTGCAGCGCAACTTTTCCAGAGTTTTTCACTTTTCACTCTTCACTTTTAGAGTCTCGCATCGGGGATCCGTAAACCCCACGCCTTTAGGCGGCAGGGATGTGGTATACTAACGGGTATGATAGAATACAAAAGCGGAGGATATACAGTGTGGGATTGCAAATACCATATTGTATGGACAACAAAATATCGATATGAAATTCTCAAAGGTGATGTAGGATACCGATGCCGAGAACTGCTTCGTGAGATAGCAATAAGCAAAGAGATGGTGATCTATGCGGGAGCGATCAACAGAGACCATGTTCACATGCTGATAGGAATACCACCAAACATGTCAGTTGCCAGAGCAGT
>JALWRO010000356.1 GCA_027080605.1 Campylobacterales bacterium | reverse complement strand
CGATGCGGCGCTCCTTCTCTTTGCAGACACCGTAGACATACTGGCCATAGCCCTTGAATGGAGGTGCCTTGCAGAGTGCGTTGAGCTCACTGTTGCCCATCAGGTAGACAAATGCCGTATTCTCCCTGTCTCTCTCATCCTGTGCCGCACCGACACCGATCTCGTCGATCCCCACATTCAAAAAGCCGAAACGGTGGTAAATGGCGGAGAAGAGACCGTCTATCGACGCTTTATAGTCACTGACATTGACAGAGACATTTTCCGTGACCGTGCCGACATTGTATCCGGCGGCAAATGCACGCTCTGTCGGTGTTTTGCCGGTGAAGCCTGTGTGGTGAGGTTGTTCAAAATGACCCTTGGTGTTGTTGTGGATAAGGTAACGGGCGTGGGCATCGGCTGCTTTTTCAAGAATGGGAGAGGGTACGTAGGGTGTCATCCCCGCTTTTTGGCGGAGGGTATTGAGGTATTCGAGTGCCATTGTCTTTTCAAAGCCGATATCGAGCGGCGGTGCTTTGACTTCGATTACTTTTTTGGGTGTGTCGTCCTGGAACCAGAAAGCGTATGTTTGCAGTGACAAAAGGGCAAGCAGTATGAAAAAACGCATCTATTCTCCTGAAAAGGGGTATTATAGCAAATTTTTCGGACTGGATTATTGGTCAAAAATGACGATATAGAGACAGATGCATCCCCCATTTATAAGGAGCATATCATGAACATTACAGCCAATACCAACGCCATCGCGACACAGCTTGTCAATACAGACTCGACGACACGACAGATGACGACCGATCCTGTCAAAGCGATTGTCAGTCAGGATGTCGCCGCCAAAACAGTAGATGTAAATGCTGCCGCGATCAAAACCGTCGATGCCATGCACGGAAGTTTGCTGGATATAAAGGGATAATGTTACAATAGCTGTATGGTTATAATTACACCCATTCTTATCGTTATCAATATTATTGTCTATTTCCTGACGCAGGATCCTGTCAGTCATGTGAAGTACGGATTAAATATATACTTCTTTCAGGGTGCCTGGTGGCAGCCGCTTACTTCGATGTTTATGCACGCTTCTTTGAGTCATCTGGCAATGAATATGGTCGTGCTTTTTCAGTTCGGTTATTTACTGGAAAAAGAGTTAAACGCCCATCTGAAATACCTTATTATCTATCTTCTCGGCGGTGTGGTCACTTCTCTGCTGACAATCTACTTCATGAAGTTTTTCGGTCTTGATCATAATGTTGTCGGCGCATCCGGGGCAATCAGTGTACTCTTTGGCTGGTTTGCACTGAAAGATCCCCATTTGCGGGGCGGTTTGGTAGTGTCGATTTTGATTATCAGTTTTGTACCGCTTCTGATGGGTGTGCCGATTGCGTGGTATGCACATTTAATCGGGTTTGGGCTTGGGTGGTTGCTGGGATATGTCGTTTAACCCTTTTTGATCATCAGTCCGGAGAGTACGATCAGCACAATGCCCATCAGTGTGTAGATATCCGGAAATTTGTCTCCCAGAAGTGTCCCGAAAAAGATCGAAAAGGGAATCACCGTATAACTGGCGATACCGATAATCCCGGCGCGGGTACTGCTGTAGGCTTTGGTGAGCAGCCACTGTGACAGAGTAGCGGTAATGCCGATGATCGTCAGCAGCATCCAGATATGCAGGGTCTGGGGCATGACAAACGGGGCGAGGAGAAAATCGAGCGCTTTGGGTGCGTAGCGGGTGGCTACGGCAAAGAGCAGCAGGGGGATGAGTACACCGGTCGTCATGAAAGAGAGGACAATCATCCGCGAGTCGTAGATATGTTTGATTTTGCGTATGGTCGTATAGGCTGCCGCGGCGAGAAAACCGCCGATGAGTCCCAGCAGGTGTGGCAACCCGACATCTGCGCCGCCGGGTTTGGTGATGAGTACGACACCGGCAAAACCGACAATCAGCGCGACAATACCGAGTCTGCTTAGTTTTTCATGAAGTATGAAAAAGGCGAGAATCGCGACAAAAAGCGGTGACGTTTTGTTGAGGGTAATCGCTTCGCCCAGCGGAATGCGGGTAATAGTATAGAAAAAGAGCAACAAAGCGCTGAAGCCGAAGATCCCCCGCCACAGAAGTAGCAGCGGTTTCCCGCCCGGAAGCTTTGCCGGCGTATGTTTGAGGGTAATCAAAATAAAAACGACACCGAAAAGATTACGAAAAAAGACAATCTCCAGTGCACTCAGGTCATCTCCAAGCATCTTCGCCACAGCACCGTTGAGGGCGGAGAGCAGGGCAGAGAAAAACATAAAAAAGACACCTCTGTCGATTCCGTAGATCATATGTATATATCCTTTTAAAAAAAGCGCTATTGTACACCATCGAATCTGACAAAGTGCAAGAAGTTGATTTTAAATATATGTTATAATAAATAAAGATAAATAATTTTTAAGGCTATAAATGAAAACACTTTATGAAGATCTGAATTTCCTCAAAGAGCGTGTGAAAGATCCCGAGCTTCAGGAAAAGTTACAGTCTATCGGTAAAAAAATAGAGGTTTTGCGTACCAAAGAGGGTGTCAGAGGGTTGATTCAACATAAAAAGATTGCCAAAGTGTTGCGAGATATTGCGTATGAAGATGAGTTGCGAAAGTTGCAGATTGAGCTGATCAAAATGCAAAACTGGATTCATGAAAACAAAAAGCGACTGATGATCATTTACGAAGGGCGTGATGCAGCCGGAAAGGGTGGAGCGATCAAACGTTTCATTATGTATCTCAATCCGCGTAAATATCGTGTCGTGGCATTGCCCGCGCCTACCGAGGTGGAGAAGGGGCAATTCTATTTTCAGCGCTATTTTCAAAATCTCCCTAATCCCGGAGAGATTGTCTTTTTTGACAGAAGCTGGTACAACCGTGCCATCGTCGAGCCAGTATTTGGATTTTGTACACCGGAGCAGTATGAGAAGTTCATGAAGGAAGTACCTGAAATAGAGCATGCACTCATCGACGACGGAATTATTATGATCAAATTCTGGTTTTCGATCTCCAAAGAGACGCAGCAGAGACGTTTCAACGAGCGGGAACACAATCCTCTGAAACAGTGGAAGCTGAGTCCCGTAGACAAACAGGCACAAAAAATGTGGGATAAGATTACCCACTATAAAGATGAGATGTTTTCACGCACGCACAACTCTTACAGTCCGTGGATTATCGTCGACTCCAACGATAAAAAACGTGCAAGACTCGAGTCGATTCGCTATGTGCTGTCAATGATTCCCTATGAGGGCAAAGAGAAAGCCAAAGTCAATCTTCATCCGAATCCGGATGTCGTACAGCGCTATTATCAGAGTAGCAGGCTCGATCACTGGTAACAGATTATGATAAAAATCAGGGCATCTTATTTTCATATAATCTAAAAAGGATATAATCCACCCTGATTTATTTAAAAAATTATAATGAATATAAGGAGTTTTATATCATGAAAAGACGATTGTCCTGGTGGGCAGGGGGGATTTTGATGGCTCTGCTGCTGCTTTTTACGTTTTCAGTTTTCGGTGCGAACCGTCCGATCGGTGCATCGACTTATGTGCCTTACTATGCGGGTATTTTATTTGGGATGGATCCTCAACACTATACCTACCTTCAGGAGATCGAGAAACCGGGTGCCTGGGAAGGGATTATGTTGCTGGGTGCACTGGTAGGTGGTTTTATTACTTCTGTTTTTATTACGAAATCATTTCGTCTTTCTGTTATGCCGACTGCATGGAAAAAGTATAAAAACAACTCCGTACTCTCCCGTCTGTTATGGAGTTTTTTCGGCGGTTTTTTACTGATTATCGGCGCAAGGCTTGCGGGAGGGTGTACTTCAGGGCATTTTCTCTCGGGAATGAGTCAAACAGCGTTCAGTAGTATGATTTTCGGGGGTGTGGTACTGGTAACTTTGCTGGTAACCGGGAAACTTTTTTACAATACGAAGGAGAAATAAGATGGCTATTTCCGAATATATTGATTTTGTTCTCAGCAGAACGGAACAGATGTATAATATTGTCCAGAATGAGGGGCACGGTCCTGTGTGGCTGGTATTTGTCATAGGGATTATTTTCGGGGGAATTATTCAGTACAGCAGGGTAGATAAGTTTGAAAAAATTGCCGGTTTTGCAATGATGAAAGATACGATTGTTCCCAAGATGCTTTTCTTTGCCATCGGGTTGACGAGTATCGCTCTCTATTTTGAGATTAAAATGGGCTGGGCAAGTTACCATGTAAAGCCTATTATTTTACAGGGGTTGATTCTCGGCGGCGTTATTTTCGGTATCGGTATGGCGATTATGGGAAAATGTCCCGGAACCGGACCTATCTCCGTTGCAGAAGGGAGAATCGATGTTCTGGTCGGTGCTATCGGCGGTATCTTTGGCGGCTATCTCTTTACCAAATATTATGACAGCTTTTTTCACCCTCTGATGGGTGAGAGTCTGGGTAAAACGACACTGGTCGATGTTACAGGAAAGTATGCACCCGAAGCAGTTTTTCTCTTTGGTGCGGTGTTGATTGTCATTGCCTTTGCTATTCCCAAAATAGAACTCTTTGACGAAGCGGATCTGGCACAGCTGGATGAGTGCGAAAGACCGGATGTCGAGTGTGAGGAGAAGAAGTAGCATTACGGTAAGTTTGTCCTGTTTTGGGTATTGTGCTACAATAGACCAAAACAGGACAGGCGGCACTTCATGAACATTTTTGAGAAAATCAACGGCAAAATTGACAAAATCGTCCTTATTTTTGCTGTGATTGTTCTGGCAATATCTTTCTATTTTGTTTATGCACTGAACCGATCCTATGCGGGCAACGAGACGGTGCATTCTCTGGAAAATGCACTGCTGCTGACCCGAAATATGCTGGATGAAGAGCAGCAGCATGCGCTCTCCCTCTCTCTGCTGCTTTCAGAAAACAAGAGCTTTCTCGAAGCCTTTTATCAGCATGACAGAAAAAAGACATTTGATATTATTCATGAAAAGCTTTCGAGTCTGCAAAAACTTCAGGGATATACCTTTGAAGTACAGGTGCATGACCAAAACCTGCATACCTATCTGCGAAGCTGGGATTTTTCGGTCAAAGATATACCGCTGGCATCGTTTCGGGAGGGGCTGGTGTTGGTGAAAGAGCGTAAAAAGCCGCTGGTCTCTATCGAAGTGGGTAAAAGACTCAATATCAAAGCGATCTCTCCCATTGTCAAAGATGGTGTGTTTCAGGGATCGATTGAGGTGATTGAGGGATTTGCGCATCTGCGTAAGAAACTCTCAGAGCAAGGGTATGCACTCTTTGTTTTACTGGATAAAAAATACCTTCCAATCGCCACGACATTGAAAAAACATCCTTGTCCCGGACAAGAGTTTGTATTAGTGAATAGCCACTATGATGCGCGTGCATATGAGAGTCTCAAAAACAGTAGTCTGGACAAACTGGGCGGTTACGGATACTTTACAAACGGCGGCTATGCGTTCGGATATTTTGATATCAAAAACTTTCACAATGACCGGCTGGGGTATTGTATGGTTGCTTTGCAAAAGAGTGTGCCCGGTGTCAGCGGCGTCAGTTTCCGCAGTGATGCGGCAGAACAGAATAGTTCGGGAGTGATCATACGGTGAGAATTTTACTGCTTGAAGATGAGATAGATTATAAAGAGACGATTCATGAATATCTTGAATCGCTGGGTTATGCCGTGGAGAGTTTCGAAAATGGTGATGAAGCGCTCGATGCGATCCACTTTAAAAGTTATCAACTGCTGCTGCTCGATATCCGGGTACCCGGTACCAACGGTTATGAAATCGTCAGGACGATTCGTGAGGCGGGCGATGAGACACCGGTCATCTTTATCACCTCTTTGACGGATATTGACAATCTGAGTATCGGATATGAGCTGGGATGTAATGACTATATCCGAAAACCGTTTGCCGCAAAGGAGTTGAAATATCGTGTCGAGCAGGTGTTGAAGCTCTTCTACTTTCACTCCGGGAAAGAGGAGGTGGAACTGGGCGAAGATTACCGTTACAATCCTAAAACAGGGAGTCTCATGAAGGGCGATCAGCCGGTACGTTTTACGCCCAAAGAGCAGAAAGTATGGGACTATCTCATCACAAGAACGGGAGAGTTCGTTCCTACAAAACAGCTCTGGGAAGATGTCTGGGAGTGCAAGATGGTCACAGAGTCCGATATCAGGATGTGTATCAAAAAGATTCGCGATAAAACGAGCAGCGATCTGATTGTCAGTCAGAAAGGGCGGGGATATAAAATTGATCGAAAAGGATAAACGTTATATCTATACGCTGGCATTTTTCTATTCGATGATGATCATTTTGGTGGTGAGTATCCCCGCATGGTTTTATATCTCGGTGGAGAAGAAGAGTTACCGTCAAAACCAGATGCAAAATCTGGAACATTATGCCTACAGTGTGCAAAAGAGTATTTATGATTTTTCACGCACACAGGGGCATGTGTTCGATTTCCCACGCTCTCTCTTTTACAGTGCGGCGCTTTATGCTCCTGACGGCAAGAGGATTTTTACAACCGATACCGCCACCGATACAATAGACAGCGATCGCTATATATCTAAGAAAATCCTTCTTAACAGCAATCGGCTGGGTGCCGATTCCCTGCTTGTTTTTCAGCGTTTTTCCTACAAGGAGATCTATACCAGGGCATTGATCTCCGCACTCTTTCTGGGGGCTGTGATTTTTCTGATGACCCTCTTTTTTGTGAAAATAAGTCTGCGCCCGCTGGAGCAGCTTAACCGTTATCTGAGAACCTTTTTCAACGATGCGATGCATGAACTCAAAACTCCGCTGGGAGTGATGCAGCTCAATCTTGAAACGCTGAGAAACAGGGAAGAGAGCAAAGTTCTCAGACGACTCTATAACAGCATGCAGAGTATGATCCTGATCTATGAAGATATCGAATACCACATCAAACATACCCATGTCGATTACCAGTCTGAAAAGATCGATGCCTCCTATTTCCTTCGTAACCGTGTCGAAGTGTTTCGTGATCTGGCAAAAGTGAAGGAGATAGTGATCGAAGAGGAGATTGCTGGCGATATCACTCTCATGATCAATCGTATCGAGTTGCAGCGAATCATCGATAATACCCTCTCCAATGCGATCAAATACAGTGAAAAGAGACGAAAGATCTTTGTCAGACTCTTTCGCAAAGATGCAAAAACAGTGCTCTCGATCGAGGATCAGGGTGTCGGGATCAAAAATGTCAAAAAGATTTTTGAGCGCTATCGTCGGGAAGATACCGTCAAAGGTGGCTTTGGCATAGGACTCAGTATTGTCAAGCATATCTGTGACAAAAACCATATCGAGATTTCCGTTACGACTTCACCTCAAAAGGGGAGTACCTTTACCTATACCTTTCCACAGTCAAAATAAACTAACCAATTCAGACCAATAGTGACGCAAAAGTGACGCACATAGTGTTACCATTTCATATTCATAAACCAATTTAAAGGAGGATGTTATGAAATCAACAACACGCGCGTATGCACTAAGAGTGATGGGATTATGCTCTTTGGCAAGTTTGACACTGTTGGCGGGAAATGTTCCGACGACTGCACCCAAAACGTACCCTGCCGGAGAAGTAGGGAGAATGGTGAAACTGGGTGAAGCGATCTTGTCACATACCGACACCCATCCGTTGACCAAAGATCTGGTCGGGGACAAACTTCAGTGTACCAGCTGTCACCTCAAAGGCAGCGACGGGAAACCGGGAACCGGTACAGGAATCGGGACATTTTTCGGTACGGCGGCGGCATTTCCTGCCTACTCTAAAAGAGAAAAATCGGTACAGACACTTCAGGACAGAATCAACAACTGTTTCATGCGAAGTATGAACGGCAAGCGACCGGTGATCGATTCGGAAGCTTCTGTGGCGATGGCAACCTATGTCACCTGGCTCTCTGCCGGTATGCCGATGCAGATGAATACAAAAATGCCATGCAGTGCATTGAACTCGGATCGATGGAAAGGCGGTGCCAAACATTTTGCCAAAATCCAGAAAAAAGCGACACACCAAAACTATCTCAACGGTCAAAAACTCTATGAAGCGAAGTGTGCTTCCTGTCACGGCAGCAACGGTGCCGGGATGGGGACTTTCCCGCCGCTATGGGGTAAAGACAAAGCAGGAAAATGGCTTTCCTACAACACCGGAGCGGGTATGAGTAAACTCAACAAAGGTGCTGCATGGGTACAGTCCAACATGCCTCTGGGACAGGGCGGTACGCTCAAAGATCAGGAAGCGGCGGACATCATGCTCTATGTCGATGCACAGCCCCGTGCAGATTTCGATCTGAAAAAAGGGTTGCTGCCAAAATGTGAGATGGGCTACTACAACTCAAAAGTGTTTAAAGAGAAACACTCTGTTCGCAGCAATTTCAAACAATTCGGGCTGGATATAGATAAAATCCGCGGCGATCATAAAATAAAATAGGGAGACAACATGCAAAATCGAAAAACCAAAAAAATTATCTTGTCACTGGCTGCCATGTCGGTACTTTCTGCGGGACTGCATGCGGCAGACTGGCTGAGTATCGCGGGGACTGAACCCTCTTTTATCAAAAAAGGCGGGCAAAAGATCGCCAACCATAACAACAAGCCGAGATTCTGGGGATTTATACAGGCAGGATATCAGAAAAACTACGGAGATATTTTCATCCCTGCCAAAGGTCCCAAAGCCGGGAAAAACTTGACCCCTTTCTCGATGATACCTCCGGTGCTGGATACGCAGCAGGGGTTTGAGATCAACCGTGCCAGACTTGCCGTTCGCGGTATGTTTGACAAAGCCAATACCATAGACTACTTCTTCATGATGGAGCTGGGCGAAGACGGTGTCACCAAGCCGGCAGGGCATGCAAGTCACAATGTCCTGACAGATGCGTCGATCACCTACCGGGGACTGCCTTACGTTAATTTGCGTGTAGGTCAGTTCAAGTATCCGGGCAGTGAAGAGGGTATGCGGGCGGTATTTGCTTCGGAGTATCGTAACTTTTCCACTGCGGGTTCACAGCTGTTGCTGGAGCGTTTCATCCCCAACAATGCGAAAGAAGTTGCACCGGGTGTTTTCCAGGCTGCGCCGAAACAGTCCGTCGGCGCTTACCGTGACCGGGGTATAGAACTGTTTCATACTGAAAAAGTTCAACCGAATGTAACGGTGACAGTTGCCGGTATGGTCGGTAACGGCACCGGGCTGAGCTCCTCCAGTGCCTCAGATAAATTGACCTATTACGGTTATCTCGCCAGCGAGTATCTGTTTGGGAAAGGGAGGGGCTATTTTACCCAGTCTGTGAAAGGATTCGCATGGTATCAAACCGGTAAGAGGAGATTGCACAATACCGATTACACACGTGAACGTTACGGCGCAGGTGTTGACTACTTTCATAACGGTTTGAGAGTCGATGTCGAATACATCAAGGCAAAAGGTATGATCTATAACGGTGCCAAAGATGTCGATCCTGACCCCTACGGTGTGAACTGGGAGTATCAGATTGCTGCAGATAAAAACAATGAAGCAGACGGTGGATACGTCAACGTGCAGTACTACGTCGTGCCGAAAAAGTGGGAACTGCTTGCACGGTATGACTATTTGAACCGTCTGACCAATTCAACCACGGGCAAAAGAGAGTTTAAAACGACGACGTTAGGATTTTCCTATCACTTCAAAGGTCCTACCAGAATCGATGTGAACTATGCGCTCAGAGATGCAGATGCTCCGGGCAATCCAAAAGCACAGAAAGTCCTGGACAATATAGGAAATCTTCTCTCTGTACAGGCAACATTGAAATTTTAAAGGAATTGATACGGGCGTAAAGCCCGTATTATATTTAAAGAAAGTGTGAGACTATTTGTCTCTGATACCGAGTGCTTTGATTACTTCCATATACTTTTCATAATCTTTTTTCTTGAGATATCTCATGAGTCTTTTTCTC
>JALWRO010000355.1 GCA_027080605.1 Campylobacterales bacterium | reverse complement strand
CTCAAAAGCAGATAAAGAACTTCCCAGCAGCAGGACAGACAGTAGTATTTTTCGTAACAAAAACATATATTTAACTCCAGATATAAAATAAAATTATATTATATTTTTTAGTTATGGTATATCGGTTTATATTATAAAAACCTGAATGTTATGATTATGATGAAAAGATATTGGGTTGCAAACCTGTCTGATGGTTTTTAATGTATTGTTTTTCATGCTTGTGAGAATTTACTTGTAAAAGTGTTTTTTTGATCTGCTGTGCCAGATGAAAAGCAAGCATCGGAGGGACGGCATTGCCGACCATTTTATATCCTGCGGCAAGTTTGTTGTAGTGGAAAATATGCTGATCGGGAAATGTTTGAATGCGTGCGCACTCCCGCACAGACAACCTTCGGTAGAGGTGTTCGTATTCGGGGACGAAGATTCTTTTATTTTCCCCGATACGTACCATTTTCGGTGCCTGTGGGTGCAGTGGTGCATGTCGTCCGCCTGCCTGAATGGTAAAAGAGGGTTCATCCCAGTGCCGTACACGGTTTCGGGACATATAGATAGAGGAGAAGCCGCCGGTCATATATTCATGATTTTCTATTTTACACAAGTTGCCGTTGGTATAGTTCTTCTCTTTTGCGGCAAGTGCACTGTTCCGAAGATCCCAAATAGCATCTTTGAGGAATTTTTTCTCCGGAATGACTTCTGGGAACTGGAAGTCGAGACCTAAATCTTCGCGTATGCCGATAAAAAAGACTCTTTTTCGATCCTGCGGCACCCCAAAGTCGTGGGCATTGAGAAGTTTAAAGGAGAGTCTGTATCCACTTTCCGTAAAGTGTTTTTTGATGTTTTCAAGGGCATCGGCATGTCTTTGTGCCAGCATGCCTGAGACATTTTCAGCTAGAAAGAAAAGTGGCTGTTTCGCTCGTAAAATACGTATAAACTCAAAAAATAGTTGTCCCCGATGGTCTTCAATGCCTTTGAGTTTCCCGGCTTCGCTCCAGCTCTGGCACGGCGGTCCGCCGATCAATCCTTCGGCAGCAGGAATCTCATCTTCATGAATATTGACAATACTCCGTTTGTCAAGAACTGTACCGGGAAAGTTTCTTTCGTAGGTTTCCCATATCTCTTTGTCATACTCATTTGCCCAGATTGTCTGAAACCCTGCCATTTCAAATCCAAGATCCAGACCGCCTGCACCGGAAAAAAGTGATATGATTTTCATTGTTTATACCTTAAACACCATCAGTCTGGCATCTATAAGCTGTACCGGATTGTTGGGATTTTTGATTTTGACATCTTCTGTTTCTATATTCGGGTGGTTATGTTTTTCAAGTAACTCCCGCTCTTCCAGCGGAAGTGATTGATATTTTTCTTTTGTCATCAGTGTGATAAGCTGAAAAGTTTTACTATCATCGTAAGTGTAGATATAGTGAAAAATTTTGTTAGGATTTTCAATATGCCACATTCCCCGTATTCTTAAATCGGTAATACCCAGGGGATCGATTCTTTTGACTTTGCCCAGTTCTTTTGTCTCTGTAAAGTCAACATCGGGTATGGTTGTGATTCCGCCCGAAATGATTGTTTTTATTTTCTCATATATTTCATGACCGGCACAAAAACAATCTCCATACAGAAGCCATAATGATTTGAGGTTTTTGTCTCTGATTTGTCCGATGGCATAAAGCATATCTTTCTCTTTCCATACTTCACAGTTTTTACAGGCTTTGGTGATCATAGGACTGTCAGCATAGCGCTTGGCTTTCGGATAGGAGCTGTTGAGTGCAATAGCACTGTTTTTTGATTCCGTTTTTTTGATTTCAATGGCATCACCGTTTTTCAACATAAGATCAGGTGGATTGTTTTTATTCCCCTCATAGGAAAAAACCTGTTCATACTTGAGAAGTTTACGCTGTATATCTTTTTCATGAAATGTATCTGCAAAAATATCTTTGATATATGTTTCGAGTCCTTGACCCATGTTGTTGGCACGGTTATTTCCATCCGTAACAGTATCGATTTTGAATTGATGATATTTGACAATATTCATGAAAGCGGTGATTACACTTGCCATTGTTTCCCTCTCTTATAAAAAAGTAAAATAGCATACTCTTGCTATAAATTGATTTAACAAAATCATTTACTGATTGTACAAAAAGATCGAACCAAGTTCAAAAAATATTACAAAATGAAATGTTATATAGAGTAAAACAGCTCTTAATATGTAACTATTAAAAAAAATTATCTGACTTTCAAAAATTTACACAAAATTTACACTTCTCCTGTTATACTTTCATCATAAATTTATCTTATAGAAGGAGAGATGATGACGAATAAGCAGAGACTGGTATTATCCTGCGCGGCAGCGCTACTGCTTGGTTCAGCCACTACCTATGCGGCTGATTGTAAAAAAGCGGTAGAGGTACCCGATGCCGGCAAGATACTCGAAAAAGACAAACTCGCACCCCCGAAAGTGTGGAAAATGCCCAAAGGGTGTATCAGTACCGATC
>JALWRO010000354.1 GCA_027080605.1 Campylobacterales bacterium | reverse complement strand
ATTATAATCAATTGGATTATATCTATAAAAATTTAAATATTAATTAGAACTAATTTTAATGAAAAAGAATATCTCCTATATTCATTTATTAAAATATGAAAATAAATTTAATAATACTTAGTTTATTAAAATTATGTATTATCCTACATTTTGACTAGAATTTAACAAAATTTTTATGAAGCCCAATCTTGGGCTAAAGTATTGCATGAACTAGAGTATGTCGTAGATATTATAGATTTTCGAATGACTAAAAAAGTCGATGTAAATAAATATGATTTGATATGTGGTTTTGGAGATATTTTTCAACAATATTTTGAAGATTCTACAAATAAAAAGATAATAACTATTTATTACGGTACAGGTATGCATGTATGTCATCAAAATTACGCAACACTACAAAGAATCAAGGATGTTTATAATAAAAAAGGCAAATGGATAGGAAAATCTTCCAGATTTGTTGACAAAACATGGAGCCATCAAACAACATTAGTTGATAGTATCATTGCTCTGGGAAATGAAGTATGTGTTAACAGTTACAAAAAATATTATGATGGTTTAGTATACTCATTAAATGCACCATTCTATCAAATATTAGATGCCAGAAAAATTATTGAAAGTAGAGATCAGGAATCAGCAAAGCATTATCTGTGGTTTGGTAGTTCAGGTTTGATCCATAAGGGACTTGATCTATTGCTTGACTATTTTAGTAAGAATAAAGATATAACGCTTCATATTTGTGGCTATATTGAGAATGAAAAAGAATTTTGTAGGATATACAAAAAAGAATTATTTGAAACAGAAAATATTAAAACATATGGATTTGTTGATATAAATAGTGAGAAATTTAAAAATATTTTACAAAAATGTTCATTCGTTGTTTATCCATCATGTTCTGAAGGAGGTTCACCTTCTGTTTTGGCAACTATTGGTAATGGGGGATTGATTCCGATTATTACTAAAGAAACTACAATCTCTACAGGCTACGAAATATTGATAGATGGATTTGATTATTTTAGTATAGAAAAAGCAATATTAAAATCAAGAGAGCTTACCCTTGCTGAAATAAAAGCTTTGCAATTAAAAAATTTAGATTATGTATTATTACACCATACTCAAGAACAATATTATACATTATTAAAAGAAACTTTAAAACAAATTATAAGTGTTAAAAATGAGATGTAAAATATGCAATCAAAGCAACAAAAAAATTTTTAGTGCAAAATTATTAAATAAATATGAAATTGAGTATTTTCACTGCGATAACTGTGGCTTTTTACAAACTGAAGAACCATATTGGCTCGAAGAAGCTTATAGTGAGTCTATAAATATTTCTGATACTGGTTATTTGCAAAGAAATATTAGTTTGTCAAAGAAAATAGCCATATTGCTAACTTTGTTTTTTGACAGAAATGCAAAATTTTTAGATTATGCGGGTGGATATGGAGTATTTGTTCGGCTAATGAGAGATATTGGGTTTGACTTTTATTGGGATGACAAATATACTGAAAATATTTTTGCAAAAGGTTTTGAATATCGAAATGATAACATAGGAGCAATCACTACTTTCGAAAGTTTCGAACATTTTGTTCATCCTTTAGAAGAAATTGAAAAAATATTGACTATCTCTAAAAATATTATTTTTACTACTTTAATGTTGCCAAATCCTGTGCCATATCCAAAGGAATGGTGGTATTATGGACTTGAACATGGACAACATATATCCTTTTATGATAAAAGAACATTTGAATATATTGCAAAAAAATATAGTTTAAATTATATATATGTTGATGATTTACATATTTTAAGTGAAAAAAATATTTCCAAATATATGTTAAAGTTGTCTAGGTTTGGTTTTTATAAAATATTGACAAGAAGTATAACAAGTAGAACGTGGAGTGATTATTTGGCGATGCAGGATTTAAAATGAGAATATTATACGATCATCAAATATATACAATGCAAAAATATGGAGGTATTAGCAGGTATTTTTATGAGATAATAACTAATTTTAACAATATGAGTGATATAGAAACTTCTATATCTATACTTTTTTCGAATAATTATTATCTTTCAAATAAAGAGCTTGTGGAATATTTTAACTTTTTGCCATTTGTTGAATTTAGAGGGAAACAAAAGATTTTTAATTTTTTTAATCAAGTTGTATCAGCTAAAAAATTAAAGCAAAAAAATTTTGATCTTTTCCATCCTACATATTATGATCCATATTTTTTGAAATATCATAGTGGTATACCTTTTGTGCTAACAGTACATGATATGATTCATGAGAAGTTTCCCAATATGTTTTCTCCCTATGATAAGACATCTGCCAACAAAAGATTTTTAGCAGAAAAAGCAGCAAAAATAATAGCAATATCTGAGAGTACTAAAAAAGATATTATTGATCTTTGGGGGGTGAATCCCACAAAAATTGACATTGTTTATCATGGAAATTCCTTATCATTTGATAATATTATAGATAATGATTTTATTAAACAATTGCCTAAACGATATGTTTTATTTGTTGGTAGTAGAGTTGGATACAAAAACTTTATAAACTTTTTAGAGGCAACAAGCATTTTGTTAATGAAAGATAAAGAATTAAGTCTGATATGTGTAGGAGGTGGTCATTTTACAGAACTGGAGCTCAAAAAAATAAAAGCATTAAATATAGCTAACCAAGTTTATCAATATAACACCAATGACAAAATCTTGTCTTCTTTATATCATAATGCAGTAGCTTTTGTTTTTCCATCCTTATATGAAGGTTTTGGACTTCCTGTATTGGAAGCTTTTGCTTGTGAGTGTCCTGTTTTATGTAGTAATACAAGTTCATTTACTGAAATAGGAGATAATGCCGTTTTGTATTTTGATCCATATGATAAGGATTCTATGTTACAAGCTATGCAGAAAATTATATATGATGATGCACTTAGAAAACTATTGATTTTAAAAGGAAAAGAACAATTGAGTAAATTTTCATGGAAAAAGACTGCAATAGAAACCAAAAAAGTTTATAAAAGTATTATAAATGATTTATAACCCGCTCATCTCAATCATAACAGTTGTCTATAACGGTGAAAAGTTTTTAGAGCAGACTATCCAAAGTGTCATTAACCAAACTTATGACAACATCGAATATATTATCATTGACGGTGGATCGACTGATGGTACAGTGGATATCATCAAAAAGTACGAAAAGCATCTAGCCTATTGGGTGAGTGAGAAGGATGAAGGAATTTATGATGCTATGAACAAGGGATTAAAAGTTGCAACTGGTAAATATGTGGCCTTTATCAATGCAGATGATTGGTATGAAGAGAATGTATTGGAAGTTGTAGCGAAGTATATGCAAATGAGTCAAGCAGATTTTATTGCAGGTAAAATTAAAATCATAGATGAAAATACGGGTACTAGTGTAGTAAGGAAAAGTAATTTTGATGAATATGGTAAAAATATTCATCATCAAGCATCTTTTATAAAAACAGATCTTATCCGGGCAAAACCTTTTAATACCAAATATCGCCTGGCAGCTGACAGAGATATGATTATAAGAGTATTGAAGCAAGAAGTATCGACACTGTTTATTGATGTTGTTATATCAAATTTTCGTGAGGGTGGCGCAGGATCGGATTTGATAAAGTATCAAAGGGAACTATTTGATTCCAACAGAAGAAATATTGGACTTCTGTTTGCATTAAAGAGGTTTGTTTTAAACATTACCGGTCGTTTTCTTTTTAATACACTTGGTATAAAAAGATAAGGCGAATTCATGAAAACAAAAGATACTTTGCTTATATATGTAGATGTGATGGAAAGATACCATTTTTTTAAGAGATTTATAAACCCTTTAAAAGAGTTGGGTTATGAAGTTTTAATAGTAACTGGAAGATTATCTATATATTTATTGTCGAAAAATTTTGCCGTGAAAGTTTTATTGCTGAAAAATATTGAGGTTAAAGATTGGACAAAATGCCATTTAGATGACTCTTTAAGTGTCTTAAATGCATATCACTCTTTTGATGAGGCATGTACAATTTATAATAATGTTTTACAACAATTAAACTCTTCAGGGTTAAACATAGATGCTGTTTTTATATGGAACGGGACTACTACGATTGCCAGAGCTATTAGCGATTTTGCAATAGATCATGACATAAAAAGATACTACTTTGAAATATCAAATCTTGGATCTAAAGTTTTTGTTGACAAAGAAGGTGTAAATGCAAAGTCATATTTGTCGAAACACCCTGAAATATTAGACAATGTGAATCCAAATGATGCATGTTTTGATAAGTGGAGAGAGGAGTGGTATAGAAATTATACTATGCCAAAACAATCTAAAAATAGTACAAAAGTACCATACTCTTTTTTTATTGATCTAATAGGTTTTATATTTTTTAATGCTTTGCGAGAGGATAGGAGATCTGCTTTTAGTATTTTAACAAAAAAAATTTTTTTAAAACAAAAATCAAAAAAAGTCAAATATGAAAATGCTTTACCTGAAAGATATATATTTTTAGCGATGCAAGTGAGTGATGATTCACAAATAAAATTAAATAGTGATATCTCCAATCTGGAAGCACTTAAAATTGCTTTAAAAATGGCACAGAAAAAAGGAGTACCTCTGGTTGTCAAACTCCATCCTGCTGAAGCTGATTTAGATTTTATTGAGAAAGTTTTTACATTGTCGCGTAATGATTCTTTTATGATTACTGATTTGCCGGGTAATCATTTGATAGAAAATGCTGAAGAAGTGGTTGTTATAAATTCAACTATTGGCTTGGAAGCACTGATATTAGAAAAAAAGGTGACAATACTTGGTCGTGCATTTTATAAAAATTTTGATATTCAAAGAATAAAATCATATATATGCCATTATTTAGTTGATATAGATTACTTTGACAGGAAAGAGAAACTGTCATGGCAAGTAGTACAAAAGGTGTTAAATAAAGTATGAATAACATAGCTGCTATTATGTCTATCTACAAAAATGACTCTCTTTCCGAATTAAAAGAGGCACTTATAAGTCTATATAACCAAACAAAAAAAGCAGATATCTTTATTCAGCTTGATGGTAAAGTGTCTTATGAAATAGAATCCTTTTTGGAACAAGAGTTTTATGAAGGCAAGATAAAATACCTTGGTAGACGAGATGAAAACAGAGGACTTGCATACAGCCTTAATGAGCTTTTACAAGTGGTTTTACCCAAATACACATATATTGTTAGAATGGATGCAGACGACATCTCTGTACCTTGCCGCATAGAAAAACAAGTAGATTTTTTAGAAAAATATCTTACAGTTCAGGCAGTGGGTGGCTGGATCGAGGAGTTTAATGTCAATACCGGTGAAAGGCAGATCATACGGTACGGCGAGTTTCATGAAGAACTTAAACGAAATCTTATAAAAAGAAATCCACTTGCACATGTGACAATATGTTTTAGAAATACCTTTTTTGATACAATATCTTCTTACAATACGTCCATGCTCAATGAAGATTTTGATTTATGGATCCGAGCTTTTAAAAAAGATGTAATGTTGCACTGTTTGCCGGAAGTTTTGGTAAAGGTTCGTACAAGTAATGATTTTTTTGCCAGACGTAAAAATATTCAAAGAGCCAAAGAAGTCATGTTCTTAAAACTTGATGCTTCGAATCATTTTGGGTTCGGGCTCAAAGGCTATTTTTATGCTGTGGCGCACTTTATGCTCTTTTTGAGTCCGGGATGGTTAAAACGTATTTTATATAAAAAGATGAGGAGATAAAAGAGATGAAATATTTAGATTTACCCAAAGAGGATATCTCTACCAGGCAACTCATCGGTTTAATCGTTTTTGCATATCTTTTTAGTTTTGCTATTCGATTGATCTGGGTTTATCAGTTTGCTGACTTTGCTCCGTTTCATCATAACGGCCAACTGATGATCAATACCAATGACGGCTATTTTTTTGCTTCCGGTGCACAGCAGGCGCTTATGGGACTTCATGAACCAAATCCGCGTGTTCCCTCCTGGCTTGACTACGGCGTAACGTTTTTCACGGTATTGCTGACGAAGATTACACCTTTTTCACTGGAAACGGTGACACTCTATATGCCTTCGATCATTTCATCCCTGGTCGTGATCCCGATGATTTTGATTGCCAGACTGTTCGGTGCGACGCTGTGGGGATTTTTTGCGGCACTGCTTGGAAGTATCGCCTGGAGTTATTATAACCGAACGATGACGGGGTATTACGACAGCGATATGTTCGCGGCAATGGCGCCGATGTTCGTGCTCTACTTTTTTATTGCATCGGTTAAAAATTTCACGCTCAAAAGTGCGCTCTATGCGGCAATTATGATTGTGATATATCCCTTTTTATACGATCAGGGACGTGCTGTTGTCTTTGCGATGAGTCTTCTCTATTTTATCTATCTAGTGGTGTACCATCGAAATGAAGAGCTTACCTATAAAGCGATTATTCTCGTCTCTTTGTCCACTTTACCGTTTTACTGGTTTTTGCCTTCGCCATTCTCCTATATTGCCAATATCGCTTTGCTGTTGGTAGCGTACGGGTTTTTGCAGAAGCTTACACTTGAAAAGAGGGTGCTTTATATCGTTACATTGATTTCAATAATCGCTTTTTTGTATTTCGGCAATGTCTTTTCACTGGTACTTGGGAAAGTAACCTATTATCTCAGCCGTGGGGAAGATGCGGTCGGATTGCACTTTTTTCAAGTCAACCAGACTGTCAGAGAAGCGGGGAAAATCCCTTTCTCTGTGATGGCAAATCGTATCTCAGGATCGACCATCGGCGTCATTGTCAGCCTGATCGGCTATCTGTTACTGGTAGTGCGATACAGACCTTTTATTTTGGCATTGCCACTCATCGGTATCGGTGTTTTTTCCCTTTGGGGTGGACTCAGGTTTACTGTTTTTGCCGTGCCGGTTGCGGCGCTCAGTGCGGTATATCTCTTTTACGTCCTGGCAAATTTCAGTGATAAAAAGATATTCCGTTACGGTATGATTTCACTCCTGACCGCATTGATGATCTATCCAAATATCGTACATATTATCCAGTATAAAGTACCGACGGTTTTTAACGATCAGGAAGTGAAAGTTCTGGAAAAACTGGATAAAATTGCAAGCGACAAAGACTATACGCTGACATGGTGGGATTACGGTTATCCAATCTGGTACTATTCGGATACCAATACGCTGATTGACGGCGGAAAGCATGGACATGACAATTACATTATATCTAAAATGCTGACTACAGATTCTCAGGTGCAGGCTGCAAATCTGGCGAGACTCGCTGTTGAGACATATGTGAAATCTGGCTACAAGAAGGTTTCAGATACCCTCTTTAAAGAGAAAAATCCCAATGATCTTTTAGATGCGCTTGAAAATCCGGACTATAAACTTCCCCTTAAAACGCGAGATATCTATCTCTATTTGCCGCAGCGTCTGTTAAATATTTTCCCGACAGTGGGACTCTTTTCAAACCTGGATCTCGTCACAGGAGCGAAAAAGCCGCAGCCGTTCTTTTATGCAGCCGGTCGTTTTCATGATCTCGGCACAAAACTCAATCTTGGTAACAGTATTGTTCTGGATAAACAGACAAGTACGCTCTCTCTCGGAAATCAAAAAACACGTTTGAAGCGTTTTGTCGTTGTCGGATATGATCAAAACGGAAAGATGGTTAAAAATGTGCAAAACATCGATCCAGATGCACCGCTTTCTATCATTTTTATGCGCAGTTACAATACCTTCCTCGTGCTGGATGAAAAGATGTACAACTCTTTGTATATTCAGCTTTTTGTACTCGGTGACTATGACAAAGATCTTTTTGAGCCTGTGATAGATTCTCCTTATGCAAAGGTGTATAAACTGAAAAAATGATCTATATTTCGGTAGCGATCGTCACTGTTTTTCTCACTTTTCTCATCAGAAAAGCAGCGATCAAAAAAGCGATTTTGGATATCCCAAACCATAGAAGTTCCCACCAGACACCTGTACCGAGGGGTGGGGGGTTGGCTATTGTCATTGCGTTTTATGGTGGATTGCTGATACTCTGTTTTCTGCATAGTGTTGAAAAGCCTCTCTGTTTCGCACTGTTGAGTGCGCTTCCGGTTGCCGTTATCGGAATGCTGGATGATATTGCCGATATTTCATCAGCCAAAAGGTTTTTGGTCCAAGTATGTTCTGCCGCGCTTGCGCTCTTTTTTTTAGAGGTCTCCTGGCAGGTTGCCATTTTTGCACTGTTGCTGATTGTCTGGTTTACCAATCTCTTTAATTTTTTGGACGGGATTGACGGCTATGTCAGCACAGAGGCAATCTTTATCGGACTTGGCGGATATATAGTGACAGGAGATGTTGTCGCTGCGCTGCTGGCAGCGGCAGTTGCCGGTTTTTTACCGTTTAACTGGCAAAAGGCTTCTATTTTCATGGGAGATGTAGGAAGTACGTTTATCGGTTTTGTGGTCGGTATTTTATTTGTCTGGCATGCACGTACATTTCATGAAGCGCTTTTATGGCTGTTGCTTACGGCGCCGTTTTGGTTCGATGCAACTTATACGTTGCTCAGGCGTCTGTTTAACGGTGAGAAGATAACAGAGGCGCACCGGAAACATCTCTTCCAGCGGGCTGTCATCGGCGGATTGTCCCATCGCTCTGTGACACTCTTTTTGCTTGCGGTTGATTTGCTTATTTTTTTGGCAGTGGTATTGTACGGTAATCATTTGATACCGATATTTGCACTGGTGCTGTTGTTACTATTCGTCATTGCATATAGAATAGAGCAAAAGGTGCCTTTCAATGCATAAAAAATTACTGAAAACTTCTCCTCTCAAACGTGCACTCTTTTTTATATTGACAGATACAGTGATCTTCTATGTCGCTTTCTATCTGGCTTACGGACTTCGTTTCAATTTTCATTTGCCTCCCGAACACGTGGTGGGATTGCACCATCTTGTCTGGATATATATCGCTCTGAAGATTGTACTTTTTGGGTTTTTCAAAATCTACTATATCACCTGGCGTTATTTTGTTCTGGATGATCTGAAAAGGGTTTTTGTTGCATTGGGTGTAGCATTGCTTCTGTTTGGTATATATGCCAAATTCTTTTATACAGGTGCGTTCCCCCGTACGGTTTTGCCGATCGATTTCCTCCTCTCTTTCTTCATGATAGCCCTTTTGCGTTTTTCAAAACGTATCGTTCGCGGCTTGCGGGGCAATAAGCTCAACCCTACAATCATTATCGGTGCCAATCAAAAGGCGATACAGGTTATCGGCAATGCGATGGAGGGTACCATTGATTACTTTCCTGTGGCGATTGTCGATAATAATAAGGCACTGGTTAATTCTTATCTGTTAAATAAAAAGGTATATGCTTGTGATAAGCTGGAGACGCTGATTGATCGATATGAAATTAAGAGCGCCATTATCACCCGTGAGTACGCTCCCGATGCACTCGACAAGCTTTTTGAACGGCTGAAAAAAGCCGGTGTTTCCAATATCAAACTCTCTAAACTATTGGCAAATAAGGAAGAGAATCTGCGCGATATTGCCATTGAAGATCTGCTTGCACGTCGTCCCAAAGATCTTGATACCAAAGCGATTGACAGATTGATTGCAAACAAAGTGGTCTTAATCACCGGAGCGGGAGGGAGTATCGGCAGTGAGATTGTCAGGCAGTGTGCCAGAAGCGGCGCAAAGCAGATGATACTGCTTGATCACAGTGAGTACAATCTGTATCAGATTCTGGAGGATATTACATTTGCCAATGTTGTGCCTCTGATGCAGTCGGTAGTGGACAGGAAGCTGCTTGAAAAAACTTTCATGAAGTATCGTCCCGACATCGTCATTCATGCTGCCGCCTATAAACACGTGCCGCTGGTTGAGGAAAATCCGGCGGAAGGTGCAAAGACGAATCTTATCGGCACTGCGCTAATCGCTGATTTAGCAATGCAGCACGGGGTGGAAA
>JALWRO010000353.1 GCA_027080605.1 Campylobacterales bacterium | reverse complement strand
GCCTGGAAACGTCTATTTTAAAGATGTCAAAAATAATATCATCATCAAACTAAGGAAATTGCCTAAATGAGTAAATTTGTCGGAGCACATGTCAGTGCAAGCGGAGGTGTCTTTAATGCCCCTCAAAATGCCAAAAATATAGGCGCAAAAGCATTTGCCCTTTTTACCAAAAATCAGCGACAATGGAAAGCAAAGCCGCTGGATCAAAAAACGATCGATACTTTTAAACAAAAGCTGGAAGAAGCGGAAATTTTGCCAAAGCACGTACTTCCTCATGACAGCTATCTGATCAATTTGGGGCATCCGGAAGAGGAGAAGTTGCAAAAATCACTGGATGCTTTTATTGATGAAGTGCAGCGATGTGAACAACTGGGACTGGACAGACTGAACTTTCACCCCGGCAGTCACCTGAAAAAACTGAGTGAAGAGCAGTGTCTGGACAGGATTGCCGAATCTATGAACAAAACCCTTGAAGTTACCCGTGATGTGACACTGGTGATCGAAAATACGGCAGGGCAGGGGACAAACCTGGGGTATAAATTTGAACATCTCGCCTATCTGATCGATAAATCGATTGACAAAAGCAGGGTAGGCGTGTGTATCGATACGTGTCATATGTTTACAGCCGGGTACGATATACGAAACCGCGAAGCGTACGATCAAACGTGGAAAGCGTTCGATGAGATTGTCGGGTTTGAATATCTCAAAGGGATGCACATCAACGATTCCAAACCGGAGCTCGGATCACGTGTTGACCGCCATCACAGTCTGGGGAAAGGAAAAATCGGTCTGGATGCGTTTCGTTTTATCATGAACGACCCGCGTATGAATGATATCCCTCTGGTGCTTGAAACGATTGACGATACAATTTGGGCAGAAGAGATAGCACTTTTGTATGGGATGGAGGAGTAGAGACAGCATGGTACTGTCTCTACATGGAGTCTATTGTTGGTTATCGTAGCGATTTTCAAAATCTGAGGATGGTATATTCTGGACAATTGTTGACCAGTTCTCTGTAATGGTTTGTGTAATGCTTTTTATAGCACTCTCGTTAAAAGCGGGCATCATGCGTGTGACACCGGCAGGTTCCATACTTCCTCTGTAGAGCGTATTGTCTTTCATTGTAAAAATCGGATACTCGATATCTCCTTCGTCGTCATGAAATCGTTTCATATTGTACGGTTTGACAACCAGTACTTTCTTGTCACCTTCAAGTGTTTTGATTTCCCATGTACCGGCATCAGAGCTTACAATTTGTGTACCGTCAGCCTTATTCTCTGCAAGTACCAATTTACCGCTTTGTGCTGAACCGTCGCAGCTATAGCCTGTTTCCGTTTTTACTCCCGCAAAAGCCAGTCCTCCCTGGTCGTCTCCCTCAAACCAGTTGGTTCCGCACTGGTTCTCGATGAAATCTGAAATAGAAGTATATGGACTATTTCCATCTGGTGTATATTTGTTTACTGCTTCATCGATCATATAAGTGTCTTTCAACTTTTTGATTTTGACAAAATACATTTCAGCATCATCAGGCATTGAAACAGTCGTATGATATTGAGGGAATTTTTTGGTTTTGCCCGCAATCGGCTCTGCTTTTACAAGATAAGCTTTCTCATTCCATTTTGGCAGAGATACACTACCATCTGTGTTAAGTGTGAATTGTTCTGATCCATCTTCTTCTGCAACCCATTGACCGTCTTGAAAAACAAAATCATTGTTTTGATCATTACCGTTTTCAGGGGCAAATGTACCATCTTGCTGAACGTTGTATTTTTGAAAAGAGAGTACATTGTCACTACCAAAAGTTACTTTACCGTATCCTTCTTTTTCCGGCATAAAAATAGTCATCGGAGGAGTAATTTTGATAATATCATTGGTTTGCTTTGCCTGTTCTTTTTCATGTTCCTGTTGCTTTTTATGTAGTAACTGTTCAATTCTATTATATAACTTTTGGATGTCAGGATCATTCGAATTTGACAAACGCTCTTTTTTATCTATAAGAATTCCAGGGTGTATCTTTTCCTGATCGCCCAAAAGTGCTTTGAGTTTGTTTATCAGTGCCTGATCCGGCTTCTTGATCCCCAGACGTAAAAGATCTCCTTTGAGATACTCTGCATCCCAGTCAAAATCAGTTGTAAACATATTGTTATCTATTGTGATTTGTCCCGCAATATTATCGACTTGTCCCTCATCAAATGCAATTTTTACTTTCTGTAGATCCATGTCTGTACCGGCAGCAATCTTTTTCAAAAAGTCTTTGTGTTTGACCTCTTCGGGATCCATCTCTTTAAATTTTTGAAAGCGATCTTTGACATTTTGTGCTACCGATTTAGCCGCTTTACCCAGTTTCAAACCACTTTCACCACCTATAAGCTCTTTTACTCTGGTGTCCTTTTGCGCTTTTTGCAGAGTTTTGTCAATAAGTGTTTCTACGCCTTTTTCATCCGGTTGCATATCTGCAAGACCGTCAACAAGGGCTTCATATATTTTCCCAGCGCGCTCATGGTATGCTTC
>JALWRO010000352.1 GCA_027080605.1 Campylobacterales bacterium | reverse complement strand
CCTTTGTGGAGAGCCGGGGTGGTTTCTGAAATGCAGAAAGACTCCGGTTTACTTGAAGCGTTTATTGAATATATTTCAGTTATTAAAGGGCTCAGACCGTTAAGCATCGAAGCCTATGTACGTGATTTGCGTGCTTTTGAAAGCTATCTCAAAAGAGATATTGTCACCGCATCGGTCGATGAAATTCTCGCTTTTCTGGCGCTTTTTGACAAAGCCTCTACCCGAAACCGAAAACTCTCTTCCATCAACGCCTTTTTTACATTTTGTGAACGCTCGGAGTTTATTGCGCAGAAACCTAAACTAAGAGTGGCGAAAACGGCGCAAAACCTGCCGAAGTTTCTGGAGTACGATGCTATCAGCCATATGTTGCAGGCGATTGACCGAAAAAGTGAACAGGGGATGCGTGACTATGCGCTGATACTTTTTCTCTATGCCACCGGCTGTCGGGTCAGCGAAGCGGTGTCGGCGCGAAAGAGTGATCTTCATGAAGGGTGGCTAAAGATACGAAACGCCAAAGGTGACAAAGAGCGCATGGTACCGGTGGCGCCGGCAGCGATGGAGGCGACAGAAGCGTATCTGCAAATGCGAAAGCGGGAGAGTGATCACCTCTGGCTCAGTTATCAGGGAAAGCCGCTGAGCCGTATTTCGGTCTTTAAAATTGTGCGAAAATATCTGGGAGTATCGCCGCACGTACTGCGCCATTCGTTTGCGACGGCACTGATTTTAGGAGGTGCCGACCTGCGTGTCGTACAGGATCTTCTGGGGCATGAAAGTATCACCACGACACAAATTTACACCCATCTGCAAAAAGAGGATTTGCGCCAGAGTGTGCAAAATTACCATCCGTTAGGAGTTTCATGAAGGCGATTGTAGAGCTTTTGCTCAGTCACAAAATGATTTTCAAAAAGCTGCACCCCATTGACAAAAAAGCGCTGGGGACACGTAAAAAGATCGATATTTACGAGGGGGTGGATTTGCACAGCAACTATATGGCAATCTTCCATCTGGTGCAAAAGAGCCGTTTTTTGCGTAAAAATGCGGACGAACTCGAACAGCTTTTTGAAAAGTTGAAAATTATGCAGGATCACAATTACAAAAAGAAGCTGCTTTTGTATGACATGCCGTTTTGTTCCAAAGCGAAGGCGCTCATGAAAGAGCGTGGCTGGAGGCTGATCGATGTTGCTGCTTGATATCGGCAATACCAATATCAAAATCTATGACGGTAAAGAGGTGCGACGAAGAGTCGCGCGTGCAGGAAATCTTCCGGATAAACCCTTTTGTTATATCAATGTCAATCCCGAACTTGAACCGGTACTGGCGCACAGGCATACGGTAACTGACCTCGCACCGCTTTTTCAGTTTTCAACTACATACCGGGGGATGGGAATCGACAGGATAGCCGCCTGTTATACGGTGAAAAACGGTGTCGTCGTCGATGCTGGGAGTGCCATTACGGTGGATATCATGAAACGGGGACATCATGAAGGCGGGTTTATCCTGCCCGGTATTCGCTCCTGTAAAGACTCTTTTGCTAATATATCGTCAAAATTGATCATGGATCCGAAAAAAGAGATTTCGCTGGGAGATTTGCCGCAAAATACCGCAGATGCACTGCTCTATGCAACGCTGAAGTCGATACTGCTGATGATTGCGTTTCATGCAAAAGGGGCGCCTGTTTTTGTGACGGGCGGTGACGGTGCGCGGTTGTGCCAGTATCTTCCCAATGCGGTCTACAAAGAGAATCTCATTTTTCGGGGGATGCAAAAAGTGATAAAGGAGACGGGGCGTTCATGTTGACCATAGCACTGCCGAAAGGGAGAATTGCCGAGGAGACTCTGGCGATATTTGAAAAGACGTTTAATACAAAGTTTGATTTTGAAGACAGAAAACTGATTCTGGAGAAGGACGGGTTCCGTTTTCTGCTGGTCAGAAACCAGGACGTACCGACATATGTACTCAATCAGGCAGCCGATCTGGGGGTCGTGGGACTCGATGTACTGACAGAAAAAGAGATGGACCTTGTGAAACTGCTGGATTTGGGTATCGGCAAGTGCCGGGTCTGTATCGGTATGAAAAACGAAGATGAACTCGACTACAGCAAGCCGGAAATTACGGTGGCGACAAAGATGGTCAATATCACCCGTAACTACTTCTCTTCCAAAGCGGTCGCGGTTAAGGTAATCAAACTCTACGGCTCTATCGAACTGGCACCGATCGTCGGTCTTTCGGATGCGATTGTCGATATCGTCGAAACCGGAACGACGATGAAACAGAACGGTTTGAAAGTGGTGGAAGATATTATGGAGTCTTCGGCACATTTGATTGCCAATACGAACAGTTATATTACGCATAAAGAAGAAATTTTAACCTTGTATAAGAAAATTAGTGATAACATAAAATAAATTTTACATTTCTCTCCAATGTAAAATAAAATTCAACAGAAGGTTATCTCATGAAAGGCATCATCCTGGCAGGGGGCAGCGGTACCCGGCTCTATCCCATTACACAGGAAGTGATCAAACAG
>JALWRO010000351.1 GCA_027080605.1 Campylobacterales bacterium | reverse complement strand
AAAACAGGCTATGTCAAACAGTACAACAAAGCGATCATGAAACTCTTTTTCAAAAAATCGGATGCGGCACTCGTCACCAGACAATCGTTTGAACTGGCGGCGGAACTCAATCCGCAAATCGCCCGAAAACTCAAACCGGTTTATACTTTTTCCATTCCGGTCAACAACGGAAGTTTTTTCAGAAGAGATTACTCCAAAAAAAATATCATCAATTACCGGAAAATTGCATTCAACCTCAACAAAACCCCCAGAGGCAAACAGATTCTCCAGGTTTTCAAATGTGACAAGATTGTCGAAAACAGCCTGGATGATATTCGCATTGTCCAGCAAATCCAGCGAGAATACCGTCGATTAAAACAGAAGGAGCACTAACCATGAAACCGCACATTACCGCCGTCGCACTTATTGCCGCCGCATTTTTGCAGCAGGCGCAGGCACAAACCTATACCCTCGATCAGGCAATCACAACCGCACTGCAAAACAATCAGCAGAAAAAGATCTCGGCACTCGATACCAAAATTGCCGAAGCACAATATAAAGAAGCGATGTCCGCGAACTTCCCTTCACTCGATCTCCAGGTCGGCTATATCAAACGTGATGAAGATCTCATCAACGTCACCAAAGGCTCGTTCGCCCTGCCGCAAAACCTGACCAATGCGCTGGCACTCATCTCCGCACCAGATGCACAAAAACCGCAGGTACAGCAGATGATCAATGCAAATATGCTTCCTCCGACACAAATTCCGCTCGACTTTACTTCCGTGGTCATGGGCGACCGCACGTCGCAGGCATCGGTCGAACTCACCTACCCGCTCTACAGCGGCGGTAAAATTTCGGCACTGCAAAAACAGGCGAAACTGGGCAAAGAGATCGCCTCGCAGAAAGATCAGCGTACTGCGGAAGAGGTGACGTTCGACATACGCAAATATTACTACAGCGCTATCTTGACCGAACACATTTCCGAGCTCATGCACGACACCAGCGAACGCATGACACTGTTAAAGGATCTAACCGCGGACATGTACAAAAACGGCAGCAAAAAAGTCAAAAAGACAGATTATTACAAAACACAACTCGCTTACGATATGTTCAAAGCGATGGATCAGGAGTACCGTACCAAAGCATCTCTCGCAAAATCTGCCCTCGCCTTCGCAATGGGACTCTCTCCCGAAGAGGAACTCACCTTGCAGGCACCCTCCTACGCAAGCAAAAAACTCCCGGCAGCCGTACAAATCGTCCAAAATGCCTACCGCCACAACAAACAGCTCGCCATACTCCGCAAAGCACTTGACGTTGCTAAAGCAAAAATCGACGAAGCCAGAAGCGGATACAAGCCAAACGTCGGACTCTTCGCCAAAGCGGAGCATATCGACAACAACTACGACGGAGGTATGTCCACCCCTCAGAACGACGACTCCTGGACAGTAGGCGTTGGTGCTTCATGGAACCTTTTCAACGGCTTTCGCACCACCGCACAAACCGAAAAAGCAAAGCTCCGGCTGCTGCAACTCAAAGAGCAGGAGAAGCGCCTCAAACAGGCAATCGCCCTTCAGGCAAAACAGGGATACCTCGATGCTCTGAGCAATACAGAGCAGGCGAATATCCTCTCCAAAACGGTCGTTACCGCCGAAAAGAACAGAGATCTCAACACCCGTGCCTATCAGGCGGATATGGTCGAGACCAAAGATGTCCTCGAAGCACAGATTCATGAAGCGCAGATCAAAGCGAAATACTATAAAACCCTCTTTGACAAAATGCTCGCCTACGCCTCACTCGATCTGGTAGCCGGACAACAGTAACCTCAGACATGCAGCGTACGCACAATTTCACTTCGACATTCAGGAAAAAGATCTTTCGGCAGATCTTTTTCTCTTTTCTGTTAAGCCTGCTCTTTTTGATCGTATTCTACGCCCTGGCAACATTTCCAATGCAGAAAAACTCCCTCATCGAAGTGATGCACTCCGAAGCGAAAACGCTCGCAAACTCGATCTCACTTGTCTGCGAAGACGCCATGGTCAATGACGACGACAGTTTCATCGTCGAACACAATCTCGCCGTGATCGCCAAAAATCCGAAGATCTACAACATCACCGTCACCAAACGCGACGGAACAGTCATCAAAACGCAGAAAGAGAAATGGGAACTGCTCGAGCAGCTTCCCTCTCAACTTACCCAATTTCAAAAGCGACATGAAGTCTATAAAATCATCGATGAGAAACAAATCGGGAAAAAAGTCTTTCACTACACCATGCCTGTCGTCATATCAGGCATCGACTGGGGATGGATACATATCGATTTCTCACTGGCACAATACAACCACAACATCAAGACGATGTACCTTTTTCTGCTCTCTCTTACACTCGGCTCTGTTGTAATCATCCTCGCAGTCTCCTATCTGCTGGCACGCTATATCCTCATCCCCCTCCTGGAACTGACCGATACTGCCAAAAAAGTCGCCAAAGGCAATCTCAACGTCACCGTGCCCATCCGAAGGGATGATGAGATCGCAGATCTTGCCAGAGACTTCAATATCATGATCAAAAACCTCGCCCACTCCAAAGAGAAACTCCGACGCTCTCATGACGAACTGGAGAAACGTGTCGAAGAGCGTACCCGGGCACTGGCGGAAAAATCGCAAGAGCTCGAAGAGTTGAACAGAAACCTCGACAAAAGAGTCCGGGAAGAGAGTGAAAAGAGTCGCAAAAACGAACAGCTGCTCATCCAGCAGTCACGACAGGCGGCAATGGGTGAGATGATCGGCAATATTGCCCACCAGTGGCGACAGCCGCTCAATGCCCTGGGACTGGTACTGCAAAATATCTATTTTAGTTACCAGATGGATGAACTCGATGATGAGTTTATGGAAAAATCGATCGACAAAGGGAAAAAACTGACCGCCACTATGTCCAAAACCATCGATGATTTCCGCAACTTTTTCAAACCCAACAAAATCAAAGAGCACTTCATGATCTCCAACATCGTACACAACACGATCGAGCTCGTAGATGCCAGTTTCAGAAACCATACCATTTCCCTCGAAACAGAGCTGGATGAAACCCTTGAACTGGAAGGCTATCCCAGCGAATTTTCACAAGTCGTGCTGAATATTCTTTCCAATGCCAAAGACGCACTGATCCAGAAGGATCCACCGGATAAGCGTGTACGCATCAAAAGTTATAAAACAGACGATGAGATCGTACTCGAAATCTCCGACAATGCCGGAGGCATACCCAAAAATGTGATCGAGCGTATTTTTGACCCCTACTTCACCACCAAAGAGGAGGGCAAAGGGACGGGTATCGGGCTCTATATGTCCAAAACCATTATCGAGCAAAATATGAACGGTCGTCTGGAAGTACATAACGACGCAGAGGGTGTCCGTTTTACAATCCGCTTTGCACTTCATGAAGAGATGCAATATGCCGATATAGAAGATAATCCCTCTCTCAAGGTTAAAGATGAGTAACAACCCTATGAAAAAAGCAATCAATGAATTACGGCAAATAACACTGCTCTATGTCGAAGATGAACCGTCCGCCAGAGAAGAGGTCGCCTATTTCCTCGAAAACCGCGTCCGGAAACTCTATGTCGCACAGGACGGCAAAGAGGGTTTTACACTCTTTCAGGAGCATCAAAACGAGATCGATATCGTCATTACCGATATTCAGATGCCACAGCGAAACGGACTCGAAATGGCGGCAGATATCAAAGCGATCAAGCCGGAGATTCCGGTCATCATCACTTCCGCATTCAACGACAGCGACTACCTCTTCAAAGCGATCGAAACAGGTATCAGCCACTATATCACCAAACCGGTCGATCTGATACAACTGGTGCAGAAAACCGCTCAGGTCGCGCAACAGCTCAACATGCAAAAGGAGTTGACCAAAACCCGAAAATCACTCGAATACTACCAAAAAGCAATCGATCGCAGTACCCTGCTGACCAAACATGACACCGATATGAGAATCACCTCCGTCAATGAAAAACTCTGCACACTGACCGGCTATGACAAAGCGCGTCTCATCGGTGAAAAGGAGTCGTTTTTGTGGGAGAAGCGGGAGAAAGAGCAACACTATGAAGATTTCATGAAGCGTCTGCAAAAAGAGCAATTCGCACACGAAGTGGTCTACTACCATACCGCATACGACAGCCCGCTCATTGTCGACCTGACCGCGTTTGCCATACTCAACGAAGAGAATGAGACAGAAGGATACATCTTTATTCGCAACGATATCACCGAACTTTTCAACTACCGTAAAATACTCGAAGAGCGTCTCAATGTCAACCAGAAAGATCTCAATGAAAAAATCCACTTTCTGAACCAGTACCAAAAAGCACTCGATCTGGGCACCGCACTCTGCCGCATCGACATCAGCGGTATCATCACCTATGCGAACAATACGTTTATCGGTATTTTGGGTCTCGAAGGTCAGGAAGTGGTCGGCAGAAACTACTTTTCACTCTGCCAGTTCGACAACGGCTTCAGCGGTATCGGCGCACTGAAACAGAATATCTTCGAAAAAGAGGTGTATAACGCTTCCGTCCTCCATAAAGCGATCAACGGAAAAAATATCTACCTCAATACCGCCTATATTCCTATTTTCGATTTAGAGCGCAATGTTATCGAAATTGTCTGTATCCATCATGATCTTACCGCCGTTATCGAACTCAACCGGGAGATCAACGATACCCAGAGGGAGATCATCTACACCCTCGGAGAAGTGACCGAAAGCCGCTCCAACGAAACCGGCAATCATATCCAGAGAGTCGCGGAGTACACCGCTGTACTGGCAAAATATATGGGATACGACCATCAGGAGATCGAAACAATCAAAATCGCTTCCACGATGCATGATGTCGGCAAGATCGCCATCGAAGATGCTATTTTGAAAAAACCCGGAAAACTGACCGACGAAGAGTTTACCCGCATGAAAGAGCATGCGATCATCGGATACAATATCTTCAAAAACTCCAAACGCCCAATTTTGCAAGCTGCTTCGGTCATCGCCAAAGAGCATCATGAAAAGTGGGACGGCAGCGGTTATCCGGAGGGGCTGAAAGAAGAAGAGATACACCCCTACGGGCGCATCGTCGCATTGGCAGACGTTTTCGACGCACTCGGCTCCGACAGAGTCTACAAAAAAGCGTGGGAGATGGAACGCATACTCGACTTTTTCAAAGAGCAGCGCGGCAAACACTTCGATCCGCAGATCACCGATATCTTTTTTGAACATCTGAACGAATTTCTCGCCATCCGCGACAGATATCGTGATACGGAGTTTTAAATGAGAACACTGAAAAAAAAAGTTTTCAAAAAACTCTCTGTACTCTATGTCGAAGATGAAGAGAGTACCCGGGAAGAGATCGCCTTTTTTCTGCAAAAGATGTGCGGCAATGTCGTCTGCGCAGCAAACGGTGCGGACGGTCTGACACTTTTCAAAGAGCAGACCTTCGACATGGTCATCACCGATATCCAGATGCCTGTCATGAACGGTCTGGATATGGCAAAAGAGATCCGAAAAATCGATCCGAAAATTCCCATCGCCGTGACAACTGCCTTCAGCGACAGTGAATTTCTCGTCAAATCGATCGAATGCGGCATCGACAAATATATCCTCAAACCCATCGATATGATGGAGATGCTGACGGTCATCCAAAAGTGTACCGAACCCAAAGCACTCCGGAACAAACTCGAAAGTTACGACCGCTACTCCAACTTCCTCCTGCAAAACAACGCCGCATTTATGCTGATCATCCACAAAGGAGACTTCGACTACGCCAGCAACGAACTGCTCCGGCTTTTTGACGCCGACTCCCTGCGCAGCCTCCGGGAAAAGAGTCTCTCCTTTTACGACAACGGTACCATATTACAGGAAAAAGAGTGGATCCGCTTTGTCCAATCTCACCCTGAAAAAGCCTTCATCGTCACACTTGGGGCACAGGAAAAACGCTTCGTCCTTGAATACCGCCTCTTTGAAGAGATCGACAAGTCGGTATTTCTGTTTCATGAAGTACAGAAGAAAAAAGAAGGTATTTTGGAAAAGAGTGCAGGGGTATGACCGGAAATGGTCAGAGAATAGTGTTATGATAAAAACATTAAAATCACTGGATTATCCAAATGAGTTGATTGAAACTTTGCTCAAAGGAAGAGCCGCTATTTTAGGCTCCCATGTACTGGGACCACTTTTAGCTATTGTTCTTTTTAAAGATATTATCCCGCCTGTGATCAATATTGTTTTCATCGTTGCACAAATCTCTCTTTTTTTTACCCGACTCATCATCGCCAACAAAGCTTTACACATTTTACAAAAAAGTGACAAACAAACCATTCAAAAATACTTAAAATATTATTTAACAGCTATTTTCACCAATGCCTTTTTACTGGGGGTATACAGTATATATGCCCTGTATTACGCAGATGAGAGCCATGCCCTTTTATACATGGCGATATTGTATGCACTCAATGCAGGCGCAATGTCTTCTCTGTCAAGCGTTTTTCATGCCCTGTTTATTTTTAGTGTCACCAGTTTGGGAATTCTTATTATTGCTCTCTGTTTTGTCGGCGATACCATCAATTATTTTTTTATCGCACTGATAACACTGGTTTTTAGTATTGTTACATTACCGGCAGGCTTTAAAATCTACAAAACGCTATACAATGGAATCAAACAAAGAGAGGAGATTGAAAAACTCAATTTATCACTAGAAGAGAAGATCCAGACACGAACCAGAGAACTGGCACAAAAGACAGAGCAGCTGGAAATGTTAAACAGATCACTCGACAAGCGTGTCAAAGAAGAGATAGCAAAAAGCCGCCAGAATGAACAGCTTCTCATCCAGCAATCCCGACAGGCGGCGATGGGAGAGATGATCGGCAATATCGCCCACCAATGGCGGCAACCGCTCAATGCACTGGGGCTTGTTTTACAAAATATTTACTTCACTTATCAGACAAATGAACTCAGTGACGAATTCATGCAAAAATCGGTTGAAAAAGGGAAAATGCTTACAACAAGCATGTCCAAAACGATCGATGACTTCAGAGACTTTTTTAAACCTAATAAACAAAAAGAGATTTTCAATATATCACAAACTATACAAAATACGATTGCACTTATTGATGCAAGTTATAAAAACCATGATATCACTTTAGAAACAAATTTTAACCATGATATAGAGACAGAAGGTTATCCGGGCGAATTTTCGCAAGTCATTCTCAATATCCTCTCCAATGCCAAAGATGCACTTAAAGAGTGTAAAAAGAGTGACAGAGTTGTTACAATCACAACTACGAAAGAGAAAGAATCCGCTCTTATCACCATCGAAGACAATGCCGGCGGTATTCCTGAAAAAATTCTCTCTAAAATTTTTGATCCCTATTTTACGACGAAAGAAGAAGGCAAAGGCACCGGAATCGGTCTTTATATGAGTAAAATGATTATTGAGACCAATATGGATGGTCGTTTATCCGTCAAAAACAGTGCGCAGGGGGCACGCTTTATGATAAGACTGGCTCTGGCTTAAAAATAATACACCCCGACCGCCAGCAACGGCAACAGATACGCAACCCTCTTTTCAAACACCGCCGCCAGAGAGAGTAAAATATACCCCGTCAGATACCACAACGGTGTCCGAAAATGGTAGATTTGCGCATTTTGATGCAACAGTTTCAGCACCATCCCGTCCAGCAGATCCCCCTGCCCGATCAGATGCAAAAACATCTCCAGCGGATAGAATACACCAAAAAGAATCGACAAAACAGGTGAGTAGAGCTGGTGCCATGAGAAGGTGGTAAAGAAATAATGGACAATAGGGATCATCAGCAGATAGACCCAGATATTGAGCAGTATAACGATTTGCCACGCTTTGAGGTGGGAGAAGTGGTGCAAAAAGAGGTAGATGTAAAAAACACCCGCCACCGAAAACCAGAAGCCTATGGAGAAGAGAAAGGAGGGGAAAATCGCCAGGATCGTCAGCACCGTGACAAACAGCACCTCGAACGAGAGGATTTTGAAGTGGCGGTGAAAGAGGAAAAAGCCGTACGCCAGCATGACAAACGAGCGCAGCAGGGAGGGAATAAAATCGAGCATCCAGAGATAGGCGAAGAGGATCGCGAGAATCGCCATCGTCAGGTCAAAACGCATATTTCGCCAGGGGAAGTAACGGTTTTGCAGCCGGTAGTAGGGATAGCGAAAAAGAAAATAGAGTATCCCAAAGAGCACCCCAAGATGGAACCCGCTGATGGCGATCAGGTGAGAGATGCCCAGTTTTGCCACATCTTTTCGAAGCCCTTTTGAGATCGGTTCACCCAGGAAGAGGGCTTCGAAGAGTTCTCTTGTCGTGTTGTTTTCATGTTGTGCGGCGATCGCTTCATGAAGCCACGCTTTGACACCCTTCTCTTTCTCGAAAATGCGTATATCGTAACTGGGTACGTAAAAAGTGTGCAGATAGTCGGCAAATGTGATCTTGTCGGTGATAATCCCCAGCCGAATGTTTCGCCCTTTGAGGTCGATCAGATCTTCGTAGTTGGTGGTGTAAAAAACCGCGCCGTTGTCTGACTTGAGCTTGAGTACCTGATAAATTTTGCCGTTTGGTTTCTGTTTCCGGTAGTGGTTCAGTACCGTTGCACCGGTATGGTAAAATTTGTGTGCATGAAACTGCTGAAAATAGTGGTAACGAAGCAGCAGATGCCCCGCGAAAAGGAGCATCATGAAGAGCGTAAAAAGAAAAACCTCCTTTTTGCTCCTGAAAAGATCGAGCTTTTCCACTAGATGGGCGGCAGCTCGATACTGGAATTGCGTGCATTTTCATCGGCATTTTCAAAAACGATCTCAACCGGAACATTGCCTTTGTCCACAAAACGGGTGAAACGCTTTTGAAAGACCAGGTGCGCCGTACCGATCGGACCGCTCCTGTTTTTACCGATAATAATCTCCGCCTCCTCTTCCGCTTTTGCGACAAACTCACTCTTGTACTCTTTACCCTCCGCTTTCGCACGTTTCTCTTTCTCTTTCTCTTCGCGCATCTTGTAGACATCGTCACGATAGACGAACATGATGATATCCGCATCCTGCTCGATCGACCCCGACTCACGAATATCACTCAGCATCGGGCGTTTATCATGACGGCTCTCCAGACCACGGTTGAGCTGGGAAAGGGCGATAATCGGCATCTGCAACTCCCTTGCGAGCAGTTTCAGTCCCCGTGAAATTTCACTCACTTCCAGGTGACGGTCTTTGCTTCCCGTGCCGCTCATCAACTGGAGGTAATCGATAATCGCCAGCGATATTTCGGGGTTCTGGGTTTTGATTTTACGCAATTTGGAGCGCAGCTGGTTGATGTTGATCAAACCGTCGTCATCGACAAAAAGCTTCTTCTGCGCCATCTCATCCGTTGCCCGGCTCAGATGCGACCACTCCTCATCGGTCAAATCCCCTACTTTGAGATTTTGCAACGGAATAGAGGTCTTCGCACTCAACATCCTGAGCATCAACTCCTCCGCCGGCATCTCCAGAGAGAAAACCGCCACACCGCGCCCGTCATCGATCGCTTTTTGGGCGAGATTAAGCGTAAATGCCGTTTTTCCCATCGCCGGCCGTGCCGCAATGATAATCAACTGTCCCTCTCCAAATCCCGCGGTCAGTTCATTCAATTCCCGGAAGCCGGTATCGACACCGGTAACACCGTTGTTGCCCCGTTTTTTCATTTCATGAATATGGGCGATGGTGGCGGCGACCATTTCGGGAGATTCACGGAACTCTTTGGTGGTGGCGTCGAGGGAGATTTCGTAGAGCTCTTTCTGGACGATGTTGAGGATATCGTCACTGGGCATATCCTCTTCGACGGTGACTTCACGGATTTTCGAGGTGAGTTTGACCAGTTCGCGCTTGATCGCTTTCTCTTTGATCTCTTCGACGTATGCCGTGACGTTGGAGATGGGGTTCGCGGAGATGATTTCGATGAAAACATCTTCGTTATAGCGTTTCTTCTGCAACAGTTTCTTTTTGAGAAACTCTTCGTCTATGGGCTGCTCTTCGCGGTCGAGCTCCTCCATAC
>JALWRO010000350.1 GCA_027080605.1 Campylobacterales bacterium | reverse complement strand
TTATACTACAATAGTTAAATATATTTAATATTTGGAGTATTTCATGAAGTATTTTATATTTATTTTAGTTTTCGCATGCACCGCTCTGTATGCACACGACGATCAGACACCCTATCTTAACGGATATGTCTCTTCACTGCCGCTGAAAGAGGCAAAAAAAGTTGTCATGCGCTCTTTTGATACCATTATCGATATGTACCGAAGCAGTACGGAAGAGCAGAAACTCGACTTTATCGCAAATCTTGATGACTTTGAAATAGAACTTTTTATGGAATATCTCAGGGAAAAATATCCCGAAGAGTTTGCACAACTTCACTGATCCCTGACGCTAAAAAGCTTTGTATGAATTGCTCCCCGATCTGTCAATACACTTTTATAAAGTGCAATATCCGTTAACAAAACCCCAAGTTCCCTCTTTTCATATGCTTTCACTTTCTCTCTGAAAACTTCCCGATCCAACACACGTTTGATACGGCATAACGTCACATGCGGCGTAAAACGCTCCAGATTAAAGCCGATGTTTTCGAACTCTTTCGCTTTTTCAAAAAGCTGTTTTGACCGCGCTTTTACATACAGCACACGAGGAGGTCTGCCGAAATAGCCCAGCGAACGCAATACCGTTTTCTCTTTCAGGACACTCATTTTCGACAGCATATCCATAAAAGGTTTTGCATCCGCCTGCTCTCCCAGAAAAACCCACGTCAGATGCAACTGCTCTTCCTCCACCCATTTCGCTTCGATACAAGCCTGAAAATCTTTTTTCACAGCGGCATATTCCGGCACAACAACAGAAGAAGCGACAAAAAGTCTCATGAAATCCTCTCTTTTTTTCACATTTCATATAGTATAACGCTTTTATAACACAAAGCGCAAATACTCCATAAAAGCTATACAATAACACTCTCAGTCTTTTGTCAGAGAGTTTTCTATAAAATAAGAACACTTCTAATTCTTAAAAACAGCAAAGGTCATAATATGAGAGGCTATAAAGTCTTTTCCGGTACAGCAAATCCAGAGTTCGCCAAAGCAGTGGCAAAATATCTTTCCATTCCCCTTTCGGAAGCAACAATCAACCGCTTCAGCGACGGTGAAATCAACGTGCAGATCAGCGAAAGCGTGCGTGGTCGCGATGTATTTATCATCCAGTCCACCTGTGCTCCGGCAAACGCCAATCTGATGGAACTGTTGATTATGACAGATGCGCTTCGCAGAAGCTCCGCAAACTCTATTACCGCGGTAGTTCCTTACTTTGGGTATGCCAGACAAGACAGAAAAGCCGCGCCGCGTGTGCCGATTACCGCAAAACTGGTAGCCAACCTTTTCGAGACAGCCGGTATCGACCGTGTCGTAACCGTCGATCTTCACGCGGGGCAAATTCAGGGATTTTTCGATATTCCCGTCGACAATCTCTACGGTTCCATTGTATTTAAAGACTACATCCTGCGTAAAAACCTGAAAAACCCCATCATCGCCAGTCCCGATATCGGCGGTGTTGCACGCGCCAGAAGTTTCGCCAAACAGCTCAATCTCGACATTGTCATCATCGATAAACGCCGTGAAAAAGCCAATGAAAGTGAAGTCATGAACATTATAGGAAATGTCGAAGGCAAAGATGTCATCCTCATCGACGACATGATCGACACAGCCGGGACTATCGTCAAAGCTGCTGCCGCACTCAAAGCAAACGGCGCAAACTCGGCAATGGCATTTTGTACACATCCCGTACTGAGCGGTCCGGCTTACGAGCGTATCGAGAAGGGTGAACTGGACGAACTCGTCGTGACCGACACCATTCCGCTGACGCAGGAGAGTGAAAAAATCACTGTCCTTTCCGTCGCCAATCTCTTCAGCGAAGTCATTCGCCGAATCTATCACAATGAAAGTGTAAACGGTCTCTTTATCTAATGCAGAAAAATATACGCAATTTCTCTATCATCGCCCATATCGATCACGGGAAAAGTACGCTCGCGGATCGTCTCATTCAGGAGTGCGGCGCGGTAACGGATCGTGAGATGAGCGCACAGATGATGGATACGATGGATATCGAAAAAGAGCGCGGTATTACGATCAAAGCACAGAGTGTACGGCTTCAGTACGAAAAAGAGGGAGAAATCTATACCCTCAACCTGATCGACACTCCGGGTCACGTCGACTTCTCGTATGAAGTGAGCCGCTCTCTCGCATCGAGTGAAGGCGCGTTGCTGATCGTCGATGCTTCCCAGGGCGTCGAAGCGCAGACTATCGCCAATGTCTACATCGCCCTCGAGAATGATCTCGAACTCATTCCCGTTATCAACAAAATCGACCTCCCCGCTGCCGAACCGGATCGTGTCAAAGAGGAGATAGAGCAAACCATCGGACTCGACTGTACCGACGCACTCGAAACCAGTGCCAAAACCGGTCAGGGAATCAAAGAGCTGCTCGATGCCATCGTCGATCGCATTCCCGCTCCCGAAGGGGATGAAAACGCACCGACCAAAGCGCTGATTTACGACAGCTGGTTCGACAACTATCTGGGTGCCCTGGCAC
>JALWRO010000349.1:421-10150 GCA_027080605.1 Campylobacterales bacterium | reverse complement strand
CCCTCTTCGACTTCATTGTCGCATTTGCTCATTTTTCCCAGAAGGTATCCGATGATACCTCCGATCAGTGCTGCAATGATCAGACACAGTATCATTTCCATCGCAAGTTGCAGTAAATTATCCATCTTCTTCTCCTTCTATCTTATAACTTTAAATTCAACTCTTCGGTTGATCTGTTTATGTGCTCTGGTATCGTTTTTCACCAGAGGTCTGCTTTCGCCGTATCCTTTGGCGACCAGTCTGTTTGCCGCAATGCCTTTTTTGACGAGATAACGTTTTACCGCTTCGGCGCGTCTTTGACTGAGTTTGAGGTTTCGTTTCGCATCGCCGTCGGAATCTGTATGTCCGCCTATTTCGACATGTACGTCGGGGTATTTTTTCAAAATCGCGACAATTTGGTCGATGATTTTACGGCTTTTAGGTGTCAGTCTGTCTTTGGCATAGACGAACTCGACACGTTTGTGTCTGAGGAAAGTGTCAAGTGCCTGCTGTGCTTTTTTCAGCTCTGCTTCTTTCTCTTTTTTTGCTTTTTCCGCCTGGGCTTTTTTTAGCTCTTCTTTAGACGGTGCAGTTTTTGCCGGAGACTGCGCTGTGGTATTTTTCTCCGCTGCTTTCTCTTTGACCGGAACGGGTGCCGCTGCTTTGGGAGGGTTTTTTACTTCAAGATTGTTTTGAATCTTGTATGCTTTTCCTGTTCCGGCGAGTGCCGCGGCGATCTCTTCTTTCGCTTCATTGCTGTCAACGATACCGTTCACAGTGACAGTTTTCTCTTTATATTCGATATAGCCGCTGTCGAATTTGTCAAGATTCTCGCCGAATTGTGCGATTGCCGCCAGCAGTTGCGGATTGTTTGCATGAGGATCGATGATGATCGCCCCTTTTTCTGCTTTGTGTCCCTTTGCACTGAGTGTTTTGAGTGCTTTTTCGACAGCTTCTTCAGATGGAAATACACCTGAAAGTCTGAGGGCACCGTTCTCTTTGACGAGTTTAAGCATTATATCTTTTTGCTGTACCATGTCTGGCTGAACAGCGTGCGGTGCGTTGGTTTGCTTTTTTTGTACTGTTGTGACGGGAGCGGTTGCTTCATGATGGGCATTTTTCATGGTCTGTAGTTTGTTCCAGACACAAAAAATGATCAAAAAGAGCAGTAGCCATATCCATAGCCACATCCATTGTCGACGTGTCATCCGTAACTCCTTTTTATACGTAGTACCCTATTTTAGCTGATTAAATATAAAAATATATTAACTTTTCTTACAGGAGCAATAAATATTTGATTTTTCTACGGCTTATTGATATAAAAGGTAAAATAGGATGACCGAAAGCCGCTGTTTCCGATTTTGCGGTACTGAATGGCGGCACCGTCGAAGTTTTTCGCTTCCTGATAGAGTAGTCCCAGGGCATAGCGGCTCTCCATGTTGGAGGTGTCGGTGAGTTTGGAGAGTTCCAGCAGTGCGATGGCGTTGGCGTGGTGCCCGCTGCCGATGGCGGCGACCGCAGCCAGAAAGAGGGTATGGGAGTCACTCTGTCCGCAGTTGTCTATGAGGTCGTTGTAGAGTTTATAGGCTTTTTCAAACTGTTGTGTGTAGATGGCGGTAAACGCTTTGGTGAGCCGAAATGCGATATATTCTCCGTACTTTGCACTCTCTTTGTCGAGTTTGTTCATGAGCACATGGGTGACACCGGCGATACTGAGCATCTTGACGTAGAGTTCTCTCGGCAGTGTTTCGCCGAAGTAGAGCGGGCGGTAGTCGAGATTGGTATTGATCAACGCTTCCTGGATTTTTTTTGCGTACTGTTTGATATCTTTTTTGTCATTGTGTGCATCGAGGTAGAGAATATTGGCGACCAAGTCTCTGGGCAGCAGTTTTTTCATCGCTTCGGTGCTCTCTCTCCAGGCGTTCTCTTCGGAACGGTTATAGGCAAAGACCATATCGATAGCCGTATCGAACGGATGCACATCGGCAGGAAGATAGCCGTTTGGCATGGTGGGCGTATCTTTGGAAATATTGATCAGCGCGGCGATACGTTTTTTATAGGTGGCATCTTTGGAGAGGGAAAGCAGGGCGTAGATATGTTCCAGGTTTTCGATGCTCGGATCCCGGTTGATGAGTGCTGCACAGAAAGATTTGAATATTGCAGATTCGAAGAGAGTAGCATCGAGTGTCTGGCTTTTGGCGAACTCTTTATAGGCTTCTTTGAAATTAAACATCTGGGCGTAGGTGAGTCCGAGGTTGTAGTGCAAGACGGCATCCCACGGATATTTTTTGAGGGCATCTTTGAAAATCGCTTCTGTTTCATAGAGTCTGTGCGAGAGGGAAAACTCTATCGCCCGCGCGATTTCGAGATTGACCTGGGCAATATTCTGGCTGGTGGTCAGATATGCCATTGCCGATTTGGTTTTGTCGATGTCGATATTTCTGGCACCTTTTTTGATGCCTGTCATACCGTTGCCGTAAAAAGAGAGTTTGAACGGTGCGTAATAAAAGAGCAGGGAATATTTGTAAAATTGATTGAGAAAAAGCTCTTTTTGAAACGCTTCCTGTGCCGTAACCGGATCGAACAGTGATGCTTTGAGTTTGACTTTGATAGGATAAATATTGGTTGCATTGGCATCTTTCTGGAGCACCTCTTCCATTAGCAGAGCAGCTGTTTCCAGATTTCCGAGTCGGTTTTGGGCAAGCGAGAGTGCGAGTTTCGACTCTTCGAGATGATCTTTGATGTCAATTGCCTTACGGAGGTAGTCGGAAGCGATTTTAAATTCACCCGTATTGGCATGCAGCAGACCGAGGGTGAAAAAATCTTTGGCGCTGTCTGCGTGTTCGAGCATATTGATCGCATTTTGCAGGTTCTCGAAAGAAGTGTAGATTTTGGAGCCGACAAAAAGCTCTTTGGGTCGGTAGTAGTCCGATGTCGGATGGGTAATGGAGACCAGCGCTTCGGGGTAGGCGTTTTGGTAATAGTTGAGCAGGGTTTGGTAAAAAGAGTATAACGGAGACTCCTGCTCATAGACAAGGTACTCTTTCGCCAGTTGCATATAGCGTTCGAAAAGTTTTTTGTCTTTGAGATTGTAGGCGCAGACGGCGGCGTTCAGAGCGCTTTCACACTTGAGTTTGTCGTCGAGCGATGCTTTGTCAAATGCATCGATGGCTTCGGTAAAGTTTTGGTCTTTGAGTTTTGCTACGCCGATGTTGAACCAGGAGAGTGCACGGTTGTAACGGGCGATTTTCTGATAGAGTTGGAGTGCTTCTTCTGTTTTTCCCTCTTCATAGAGTTTTTGCGCTTCATGAAGCCAGCGCTGGATTTGAGAGTTCTCTTCCGTTTTGGGTTGCTCTTTTTGGATCACTTTTTCGACAATTTCGGTTGCATTGACTTCATGAAGTCTGTTTTCGCGTTTTTTGTAGTAAAAATAGAAAAAGAGCGCGCCGAGGATAAAGATGGCAAGTGTCAGCAGAATAATGACAATGTAAATCAGTTTGTTTTTCTGCTCGGCATCCAGTTTCTCTTCGACCTGGGAAGGTGTCTCGACGAGTTCACCCTCTTCAAGCTCTTCGTCTTCATCGTCGAGGTTGAGAAACTCTTCTTCTGCCATTTATCTCTCTTTATGTCATATAGTGCTGAAGGACTGCCGGAATAGTGACGGAACCATCTGCATTTTGATAGTTTTCCATAATTGCGATCAGTGTTCTTCCCACGGCAAGGGAAGAGCCGTTGAGGGTGTGTACCGGAAGGTTCTTTTTGCCCTCTTTGTAACGTATTTTGGCGCGTCTTGCCTGAAATGCGCGTGTGTTGGAGATGGAGGAGATCTCCCGGTAGCGGTTCTGTCCCGGTAGCCAGACTTCCAGGTCAATGGTGCGTGCAGCCGAGAAACCGAGATCACCACCGCAAAGCAGTACGAGTCTGTGCGGCAGACCGAGTGAAGTCAGCAAGTCACTGGCACATGCGACCATTTCATCGAAAACCTGATCACTTTGTTCCGGCGTTGTGACGGCAACAAGTTCTACCTTGTCAAACTGGTGCTGTCGGATCATGCCTCTGGTATCACGTCCGGCACTTCCCGCCTCTTTACGAAAACAGGCGGTATATGAGGTGAGTTTTGCCGGGAGTTCCTCTTTTTGCAGGATTTCATCTCTGAAAAGGTTGGTGACAGGCACCTCCGCAGTTGGGATCAGATAGAGCGGTTCCTCTTCAATTTTGAAAAGATCGTCTTCAAATTTCGGCAGCTGTCCGGTGCCGAGCAGCGAGTCACGGTTTACGAGGTAGGGGACGGATACCTCTTCAAAACCTCTGCTGCGGTTGAAGTCGAGCATATAGTTGATGAGGGCGCGCTCGAGTCTGGCGGCATCATTTTTGAGTACGCTAAAGCGGCTTTTTGCCAGTTTGACGCCGCGCTCGAAGTCGATCCAGTCGGGCGTAATCTTCAGATCCCAGTGCTCTTTTGGGGTGAAGTCGAATTTTCTGGGGTCGAGTACTTTTTTCAGTTCGACATTGTCCTCTTCGTCTTCTCCTTCAGGTACATCGTCATCCGGAATGTTGGGAATATTGAGGGCAATTTCATACATCTCCTCTTCGAGGTCTCTAACGATATCCTGTTCGACGGCGATTTTCTGCTTGTTCTCGGCAAGCTCTTTTTTTAGTTCGGCAATATCTTTTCCCTCTTTTTGATAGACGGGAAAAAGTTTGCTTTTGGCATTTTGTTCTGCCTGGAGTTCTTCAAGTATTTTACGCTGTTCTTTGAGTTTGAGGGAGATCTCTTTCAGCTTTGCCAGCTGTGTTTCATCCACTTTCTTTTTTCTCAGTTTCGCTGCGACGCTCTCAAAGTCGTTTTGCAGTGCTTTTAAATCGAGCATACTCTTCCTTTATCTGTAAATACCGACGGCATCCCGCACGATTTGCATCTTCTCTCTGGCAATGGCAGAAGCTTTTTTCGCACCTTCGTCGAGAATCTGGCGTACTTCGTCTTCATGATCGAGATAGTACGCCCGTTTTTCCCTCGCTTCGGCGAAATGATCCCAGATCAACTCTTTGAGATACATTTTAAAGTGTCCGTGTCCTTCGCCGCCTCTTTGGTAACGTGCCTGCAGCTCCTGTTGTCCCGCTTCGTCCAGGAAGAGTTTGCAAAGGTTGTAGACGTTGCAGTTTGCGTACTCTTTGGGCGCTTCCATGGGAACAGACTCGGTAACGATTTTACCTGTCTGCTTTTTGAGCTGCTTTTCGGTGGTGAAAAGATCGATGGTATTGCCGTAGCTTTTGCTCATCTTAGCACCATCCGTTCCGGGTACGGTCTGGATATTTTCATCGGTTTTGAAATCGGGCAGGGTGAAGATCTCCCCTTTTTCGTTGTTAAACTTGATGGCGATATCTCTGGTAATTTCTACGTGTTGTATCTGATCTTTCCCGACGGGGACAATTTCCGCGTCATAGAGCAGAATATCTGCTGCCATCAGTACCGGATAGGAGAAGAGGGCGTGGTTGGCGGAGATACCTTTGGCGACTTTGTCTTTATAGCTGTGCGCCCTTTCCAGCAGACCCATCGGGGTATAGCCGGAGAGTATCCAGTAGAGTTCGAGTACCTCTTTGACATCGGACTGTACCCAGAGGGTCGATTTTTCAGGATCGATACCCAGTGCCAGATAGGTGATGGCAGCATCGATGGTATTTTTGCGCAGTGCTTCCGCATCTTTGAGAGATGTCAGCGCATGGTAATCCGCAATAAAAATAAAAAGATCGCTCTTGTCCTGAAAATCGAGCATCTGTTTGATAGCGCCGAAATAGTTGCCGATATGTAGTGTGCCTGACGGTTGTATGCCTGTAATAACTCTCATAAAATCTATATCCCAATTAAAATTGGGTGATTATATCGAAATAATTTGATTTTTTTCTCAGAGCGATTTTGCCGTAATTGGTGAAAAGTATAAAAAATGTTTCAAATGGTAAATAAAAAGTATCTTTTTAACTAAAACAACACAAAGGTAAAATAAAATTGTAAATTTTTTAAAAACTTGACCGAAATAGAGTTAGAAGCTAAAATAACGGAGTTCAAATAATGTCTTATAAATTATCTCATATTACAGTCCATGCAATTCTCTTTTCAACATTTTTACAGGCAGGGGCGTTTGCACAAACCGGTGACTTGAAAAATGACGCAGTTCAGGGTAAAAAACATTTGATGCTGAAGTCACTCGGTGTGCGAAATGTCTCGACAACTGTTTTGGTAGGATGCAATAAGCCGCTGAGCAAAAGCGAAAAAGAGCGTTTCTATGCGATGGGGGTCGATACGATTGTCTATGCGGGTGATCTGAATTACTATTTTTATCTGCCGGAATCTCTTGTCTCTTCTCTTCATGAAGTGACGGATATCACGTCGATTCACAGTGTGGACAGTCAGGAGCGTATCAATCAGCGACACGGTGACGGAGCGACGCTTGCGACACTTTCGGAAGATGATGTGATCGAAGCGAATGTGATTTTTCTCAAAGAGCTACCGCGTCATGAAGTCGAAGAATATCTCCTTGAAAACAGTATCGATGCCCAGATCGAAAAAGTGACTCCGGAGCTTAGAAGCGCGCGGGTGAAATTGACAATACGCGACTTTAAAAAGATGGCTGCACTGCCGCTGGTACAGTATATGGACAAAGCCCAGAAACTGTACCAGACCGATGCGACACCACTGCTCGAAGAGCGTAATAGCAAAACTTCGGAATATAGCCATGTTAAAGAGTTATGGACTTCTCCATACAACCTTGACGGTCGTAACTTTTCCGTGGGTATAGTAGACGGCGGTGCAGTACTGAAGACACACCGCGAGTTCGGCAACCGGGTGCACGACAGAACTTCCAACGGCGAAGTCAACTTTCATGCGACACATGTTGCGGGTACGATCGGTGCGGCAGGTATCAATCCCAAAGCCCACGGTATGGCAAATGAAGTGGATATCTACAGTTACTTTTTCGGTGATGACGCTTTTTCCGATGCGGTGCTGAATATGTACAAGCGGGACGGTATTTTGTTTTCCAATCACTCGTACGGTTATAGTCTCAAAGAGCATCTGGCAGACTATGATGCTATTGCGGCGACTCAGGATGATGTGGTCAGTCAGAATCCGTATCTGAATATTTTCGAAGCGGCAGGCAATGACGGTGTCGATGATGCGTACAGTGAATACGGGATTATCAAAGGTCCGGGGAACTCCAAAAATGTTTTTACTATCGGGGCGTTGAACAGTATGAGCAACAAAGTGGCAAAACTGAGCAGTACCGGTCCGGTCAGAGACGGACGTATCAAACCGGATCTTTGTGTGCGAGGAGAGTATGTGACATCGGCGACGAGTGAGAGCAACAGCGCTTATGCGATGATGAGCGGTACTTCCATGGCATGTCCGGCGGCAACGGGGATGGGGCTTCTGGTAGCGGAAGAGTATAAAAAAGTGACCGGCGGGTATGATATTCGTCATGATACACTCAAAGCGATTCTGATCAATACGGCAACCGATATTGCCAATCCCGGACCGGACTATAAAGCCGGTTTCGGAATGATCAATGCCAAAGCTGCGGTAGATACGGTCAAAACGATTGCCGGAAAATATCCGCTGGTGCATCTTTCCACCATCGGTCACGGACGGGAAACGAGTTATGCGTTCAGGTTAAAAAGCGGCAGTGATTTTAAAGCGACGATTGCATGGGTTGATCCTGAAGCGAACCCTTCGAGCGACATGACACTGGTCAACGATATCGACATGGTGCTTGTAAACAAAACGACGGGTGAGCAGTACTACCCTTATACCCTGGACAAAGATCATCCCTCCAGAGTGGCAAAGCATGACAAAGCAAATCATGTAGACAATATCGAGCAGATCGAGGTCGGATATCTGCCTGCCGGTGACTATGCGTTGGTTGTCAAAGGTACCAAAATCATCACCGATACCCAGGAGTATTCGATTGCAACGAGTCTGCCGATCTTTACGAGTTCAAATATCGAAACACTCAAACCGAGCAAAATTCAAAATTTTGTGAGAAAAATGTTCCTGGCGACGTTTTAAAAATTTTTGGAGAGATTCTGAATCTCTTTGTACATGAGAGAGTGGAGTTCCTCTTTATCTGCTGTCGTAACACGCCGGGGTTGGCAGGAAAACGAGCAGTCGGATTGCAGCAGTTTTGAAAGAACGGCATCGGCATCTTTGGAAAGGTCTTTGTCGCTTTGGATGACGGGCATGTTTTTGGGAAGTTGGAAAATATCCGCGGGTGGTGCTTTGTGTTCCACCTGCGTCACGAACTCTTTGACATGAAAGCCCAGTATATCGACACTTGAATCGACAACCAGTGCACCGTGTGCGACGGTACACTCTGTTTTCCCCTCTATCTGTTCTCCGGTACACCAGATATCTGCCACTTTTTTGGCATGTGTTGTGCAGCTGTGATTCAGGTTTTTCCAGGAGCGGTCGGGAAAATTTCTAAGATTTTTTAAAATCCGCTGCTGCTCTTTTTTTGTAAGTTTTTCAAACTTTTTCTTCAGAAACGTATTGAAAAGCGGCTCTTTATGAATGCGCTTTTTAGTCGGATCTATCGTGTATTTTACGCCGTTTTGAATGAGTACCGCTTTCTCTTCTTCTCCTGGGTGACTAAGGATATTGCCCCCGGTTTTTTCCACGATCAGTCGGGTCTTTCCGTAATCGGTGAAGTAGAGCACTTTTGTACCTTGCACACTGCCTCGGATGGCGTAGTGAATGATTCCCTCTTTCATCGGAAATTTGACTGCAAAAGGATTTTCACCGCCATAGAGTGAAGAGTGCATGCACAACCCTAACAGCAATAACAGTAAAAAGAGAGGTTTTTTAAGGGTGCTCTTAATCAATACTTTAATCCTGAATGATATGTTTGTCTTCAGATTATAACACAGAAAAGTCAATTTAAGTTTAAAAAGTAAAAACTTTAATAAGAATTGAAATAGCAGAATAGTTTAAGCGGTGAGTGTGTGGATTTGATACATTTTGAAGTAAACTGAGCACTTCATGAAGCAAAGTTCATGAAGTGGGGGATCAGTCTATTTTTAAAACAGTGAGGAACGCTTCCTGCGGGAGTTGTACTTTCCCGATAGATTTCATACGTTTTTTACCGGCTTTCTGTTTTTCGAGCAGTTTACGTTTACGGGTAATATCACCGCCGTAACATTTCGCAGTCACGTTTTTCCCCATCGATTTGACGGTTTCGCGGGAGATGATTTTATTGCCGATACTCGCCTGAATGGCAACTTCGAAGAGTTGTCTGGGGACGAGTTCTTTCATCTGCTTGACAAATTCGCGACCTTTGGTAACTGCTTTGGATTTTGGAACGATGATGGAGAGGGCATCGACCACTTCGCCTGCGACACGGATGTCGAGTTTGACGAGGTCGCCTTCTCTGTAACCGGTGGGTTCATAGTCGAAACTCGCATACCCTTTGGTGGTGGATTTGAGCTTATCGTAAAAATCCATGACGATTTCGTTCATGGGAATGGCGTACTCCAGCAGGACACGTTCGGGGGTGATGTAATCCATCTTCTCCTGAATACCGCGTTTGTCGTTGACCAGTGTGATGACATTTCCCAGATATTCCGACGGTGTCAGGATGGTCGCTTTGACATACGGTTCCAGTATCTTTTCAATTTCATTGACCGGAGGCAGTTCACTCGGGTTGTGAATCTCCATCTCCGTGCCGTCACTTTTGATCACTTTGTAGATAACGGTAGGTGCTG
>JALWRO010000349.1:0-411 GCA_027080605.1 Campylobacterales bacterium | reverse complement strand
CTGTGGCGATGAGGTCGAGTCCAAACTCTCTTTCGAGACGCTCTTTGACCACTTCCATATGGAGCATGCCCAGAAATCCGACACGAAAACCGAAACCGAGTGCCACGGAAGTTTCCGGCTCGTAGGAGATACTGGCGTCATTGAGTTTCAGTTTGTCGAGTGCATCGCGCAAGTCTTCGAATTTGTCTGTTTCAATAGGATAGAGTCCGGCAAAGACAAACGGTTTTGCCTCTTCAAATCCGCCAATCGCTTCGGCAGTCGGATTTTTGGCATCGGTGATGGTGTCTCCGACACGTACGTCGCCGACATTTTTGAGTCCGAGTGAGACGATACCGATTTCACCTGTTTTGATGCTGTTGGTTTTGACCGGTTTCAGCGGGTGCGGATAGGTGAGGGAGAGTACTTCATGTT
>JALWRO010000348.1 GCA_027080605.1 Campylobacterales bacterium | reverse complement strand
GAAGCGGCTTCCCCAGAGTCCGCGGATATAAAACGGAATGATCGGCACGTCGATATCTTTCGTGATCAGTTCAAAACCCCGCTGAAATTTTCCCAGATGGCCGTTTCGGGTGAGTGCGCCTTCGGGGAAGATACAGACGATTTTCCCTTGTTCCAGCTTCTCTTTGACCGCTTTGAATGCATCTTTGCTGGCTCTTGCAGAGATTGGAATGACGCCGAAAAATTTAAAAATCGGCTTAAGATACCACTTCTCGTAAAATTTACGCTCGATGACAAAACTGACACGTCGCGGTGAAGCGATGGAAAGAACGATCCAGTCGATATAGCTGACATGGTTTCCCAGCAGCAGCGCCGCACCGTCTTTGGGAAAGTTTTCGACGCCGTGTATCCGCAGATGATAGCGAAAGAGGGCGATCACTTTGAAGAGCAGACGCAGCAGAAACTGCGGCAGGGTGATGAACGCATAGAGGGCACCGACCGATACGACAGCGATCAGGATATGAAAGAGTGTATCGGTACTGAGCCCGTTGAGTGCGCTGTACATTGTCAGTCCGAGGAAGATGAGCATAAACCAGTTCTGCACGAAATTGCTCGTTGCCATGACACGACCGAGTTCATGCGGCTTCGCACGGTACTGGATGAGCGCGTTGAGCACGACGATCAAAAAGCCGCCGAATATGCCGAATATCAGAAATTCAAACCCCAGCAGGTAGATACTGGAAGTTTTGGTAATCGCCAGAATTGCCGCCATGATACCGATAGCGCCGATAGGGATCAGTCCGGTTTCGATATATTTTTCCGAGAGTTTGGCGGTCAGTAGGGAACCGACGGCGATACCCACTCCCGCCAGTGCCATGATTCCCTGCGCGACGACGGTATTGTTTTCGCCGCTGACCTCTTTGAGATGGACGCCGAAGATCGCCAGTACCACCTGCGCCACGCCGAAAAAGATACCGAGCCCCACAATACTCTCGATAATGACACGGTTGGATGTTGCGATGGCGAAATTCTCTTTCAGATATTGCATATGCAGATATTTCTGCCAGTCAAATGTCAGATTTTTGTCGCCTTCCAGATAGACAGGGATCTTTTTTGTCAGCCACACCTGTAACAGTGCTAGCACGATCAAAATGAGTGTGACCGGCCAGACATGTTGCAGGATCTCCGACGGCGTTGTTTCCGTACCGTCCAGCATCGCTTCGAATATGACGGAGAAGAGTACGGAACTGAGCAAAATGGCGATAATCGTCACCGCCTGTACCAGTCCGTTGCCTTCCGTCAGGCGCTCTTTGCCGAACATCTCTTTAATGAGACCGTACTTTGCAGGGGAAAAAATTGCGCTTTGCGCCGCCAGCAAAAAGGTGAGGAAGAGGGCGGTTTTAAACATTCCCAGATACCACGCCCCGGCAATCAAAACGACAATCGCCAGTGCCAGTTTCGATGCATGGTGCAGTACTTTCGACTTGGCGAAGCGGTCACTCAGGAAACCTGCCGGGGTAAATAACATGACATAGGGCAGGAGAATCAGCGCGTTGACCAGTGCGGTAAGAACAATCTGCTCGCTGCCGTTGTAGACTTTGAAAATGGTATTTTGCAGGACAATCTTGTCGCCGAGATCGACGATCGCGTTGATAAAGATAACCAGAACATAGGCGAGGGCACCGCGTATTTTGAGCAGATTCAGCATGAAGAGTCCTTTGGGTTTGTGTTGGCTGCACATCTTCGTCTGTGCTCTTCGATGGTCGCACGGTTGAAGATAAAGGGCTTAAGTGTCAGAATTATATCGAATATCACTTTTTGTAATGCATTATTCTCATTTTTATGTTCGGAAGTTAAGAGTTTCGCACCCATCTCATACTCCAGCCGTGCCAGCTGTGCCGCACACTTTTCGTATGCGTCGAAAAGCGACCGGTCAATACCGAGTTTTTGCGCTTCATGAAGTATCGCATCCGCCTGCGCCGCCTGCTGAGGGCTCTGCATCGCTTCGAGGTATTCCAGTACCATATCGCTGTCGCTGCTGAAATCGAGACGGTTGTCTTTGAGAATCTCTTTGATTTGTGCGATAGAGTAGCCGAGGTTTTGCTGAAAATATTTGATAAATTCCAGAATTTTCACTGTTTCGGGAGGGTAGAGGTGAACGTTGGGTTTGGGTTTCTCCGGCTCCGGCAGCAACCCCTCTTTGATATAGTAGAGGATGGTTGATTTGCTGACACCGCTTTGGGAAACCAGTTCGGACATTTTATATTTCATGACGACTCCTTGAGTGGATGCCGTCATGATAACGTTTTATCTATAAAGTGTCAAGTGTAGCTTTACACTTTTAGTGATTAATAAGATCTTCCCATACTATTGCGTCACCGACAGAAACAGTGGCTGTTTTTCCCGGAAGTATATTGTAAAAAGTAACCAGCGAGTGTCCTTCACACGTTGTATTGGATACGGTTACACCTCCAAATGTGGAGTGATCCGTGACTCTGACACTCGGTTGTACCCATCTTGCCAGATTGCCGTAACCGTTCAGCTCCATAGGTACCCATACGTTACATTGCTGCATGGTGGTATTGGAGTCATTTTTACACGACG
>JALWRO010000347.1 GCA_027080605.1 Campylobacterales bacterium | reverse complement strand
CCTCTTCGTCGACCCCACCAAAGAAGCCGTCCGCGGAGCCAAAACCATCGGCGTTGAATGGGTGGAGTTTCACACCGGAACCTACGCCAACATCTACGCCATGCTCTACAGCAACCTCTCCAAAACCCACCACTCCATCAAAACACTGGAGCTGGAACGCAGCAAACTGAAAAAACTGCTGCAAAAAGCGCTGACAGAACTCGAAGACGCCACCGAATACGCTGATGACTTCGGTCTCAAAGTCGCAGCCGGACACGGACTCAACTACCAGAATGTCAAAGCGATCACACAGATCGAAGGCATTACCGAACTCAATATCGGACAAAGCATCATCGCAAGAAGCGTTTTCGACGGACTCGAAAAAGCGATTATCGACATGCGAAAGCTGCTCTCATGAAACTGGCTGTCAGTATTGGAGACCTGAACGGTATCGGTATTGAACTTGCACTGCGCGCGCATGCACAAATCAAACACCTCTGCAAACCGGTCTATATGATCGGGGATGAGATGCTTACGCAGGCAGCGGAACTTCTCGAACTTCCCGTCCCGGAAGATTTTATCACCCATCCGGTCGGAGAACCGTTTACCATCACCCCCGGACACGTTACCAAAGAGAGCGGCGCCTATGCCTACGCCTCTTTTCTTACCGCCGTCGATCTGGCGACCAAAGGCGAAGCAGATGCCATCACAACCCTTCCCATCCATAAAAAAGCGTGGGAACTGGCAGGTGTTCCCTACAAAGGACACACCGACGCTCTGGCAGATATTTTTGACAAAGAGGCAATCATGATGATCGGTACACCACAACTCTTTACCGCCCTTTTTACACACCACATCCCACTCAAAGAGGTACCTTCCAAAATCCAACTCGAACCGCTTATCGACTTTCTGGTAACACTCTATCATGAAATCAAAGAGGAGAAAATCGGTGTCCTCGCACTCAATCCTCATGCCGGAGACAACGGCGTGCTGGGCGATGAAGAGGGCATCATACAGGCAGCAATCGAAGCTGCCAACGATCAGCTCCTTGAAGAGGTTTTCATAGGACCGCTCGTGCCCGATACCGCATTTACACCCCATATGCGCGAACATATTCACTACTATGTCTGTATGTATCATGATCAGGGACTCATTCCCGTCAAAACACTCTACTTCGATGAAGGGATCAATGTCAGCCTGAACCTGCCTGTCATACGCACTTCCGTCGATCACGGTACCGCTTTTGACAAAGCCTACCGCCACCAGTTCCTCTCCGAGACCAGTTATATCAATGCTGTGAAGGAAGCGGTACGTCTGATTCAGAAGAAAAAACATTTTAAAATATAACTCTTTATTTTTAATACCTTCTAAATCTATTTTAGATACTATAACAAAAAATTATTTTTAGAAGGAGAAAAACATGAATTTACCTGTTTTTGACATACCTGTTCCCAACCTGGGATTTGACATACCGGTGCTAATGCACCCGCCACTGGTACATTTTGCCATCGTTATTCCTGTATTTATTTTGATTCTGGAGATTATCAATATCTTCATGAAGCGCAGAGGACTTACCGTAACAACATTTGTCTTCTTTACCCTGCTGATCGTCATCTTTTTCGCGGCGTTTGTAACCGGAAAGACAGATGGTTCAGAAGCATGGGATATGCTCACCAAAGCCGGACAGGCAGACCTGAAGGAACATAAGCTGATCGGAATCTACCTTCTGCTCGCCTCTGTCGTAGTACTCTTTCTCAAGCTCTTTGCGATGGCACTTCGTACATGGTGGATGAAACTGCTCTATCTGCTGGTGTTGATCGGCTTTGTCGGTGCAGTTTTATATCAGGGCAAAGAGGGTGGCGAACTGGTTTTCAAACACGGTGCCAACAACGAAAGAGTCCTTGACCTCAGCAACGAAATAGACGACCTCAACGACGAGATCGATGAACTCAAAGAGGCAGCCGAAGAGGCAAAATCACAAGAAGCAACCGAAGCACCGAAGGCTGAACCTGCCAAAGAGGAAAGTACGCCTGAAGCAAAAAAACCAAAAGAGGAAACACCTGCACCTGCTCCCGAAAAAGAGGAGACAAAACAGGAAAATACAGCGCCGGCAGCTGAAAAAAGTGAAGAATCAGCCAAACCTGCTGCGACAGAGAACAATACAACTGAAACAGTCACACAAAAGGCATCTGAAACAGCAGAAGCAGTCAAACAGAACGTCAAAGAATCTGCCGATGCCGTTACCGAAAAAGCGGCGGAAGTAACACAAAAAGCTGCCGATACCGCCAAAAATGCGGTCAAAAGTGCCAAAGAAGCCGGCAGTGCAGTACTTGATGCAGCCAAAAAAATGGTGACTCCCGAAACAGCGGAACACTAAAACGTCAGGCAGGAAGTCAAAACTTCCTGCTAATCTTTCCAAAAAATACAAATCTGTGTTACAATATTACCTTACAAACATCCACTATGCGATATCGATATATAGTTGTCAGAGGTCCTCTTGATGCAAAATGAAAAAAATCTACTCAATCCGCCATCGACAGATTTCTGTATGCTCGACTACGAGTGTGCCTATCTTCCCGATAAAAAAGTACGAATGTTTTACAAATATGTACTAGAATCT
>JALWRO010000346.1 GCA_027080605.1 Campylobacterales bacterium | reverse complement strand
CGTGCGGTTACTTTGGCATTGTGCGCACCGGAAACTGCCGGTCCGTGATCCGCAACCGTTTTGATTACTGTTTCAATAAACTCAGTCGCCCATTTCGGATAAACTTTTTTGAACCATAGCAGTGAAATAACATCACCAATTCCTTTACCTGTATCCGGTGTAGCCACAGAACTGATAGGGAACCCTGCATAGGTCGCTTCTTCACCCCTGTCATCAGAGATGGTACAGATAAAGTTTTTCGCTTTTCTGATTTTTGGAATCTCTCTGATCTCAGGTTCCTGGATCTCAAGAATCACACCTTCGTTATAGAGTTTGGTATAGACTTCATGAATCACACGCGGCAGGTCATTGAAGCTTTCCGGTACATGAATACCCGCTTCCGCCATCGCTTTATTTTTTGCAGCCGCTGTTTCGGCATCGGCATTGGCGCTTGCACCTGCGTGACCGAACTGTACACCGGAGCTGAAGTGTTTGGCAATCGTACCGATACACCATGCGATCACCGGCTTGGTGATTTTACCCGATTTGACCGCTTCGATCACTTTGTACTCTTCAGTACCACCCACTTCCCCGAGCAGAATCATATACTTCACATCCGGGTTTTTCTCCATACGCAGCATATTGTCAATAAATACGGAACCGACAAATCTGTCACCACCGATCGCAACACCTTCGGCAATACCGTCCGCATTGATCGCGATAATATTACAAAGTTCGTTGAACAAACCGCCTGAACGTGTTACCAGTCCCGCACTACCCGCACGGTGCAATTTTGAATTGATAATATTTTCAATCGTACCACCGATATTGGCAATTTTGAACGCACCCGGAGCAATTGCACCGACCGTTGCAGGTCCGATCACCGTTACACCGGCATCACGTGCCGCCTGGTTCATCTTTCTCGCCAGTCTTTCAGGAATACCTTCCGCAGTCACCATTACCACTCTGAACTGATTTGGAATAGCGATCGCTTCCATCGTCACATCGTACGCTGTTCTGAAAGAGGCAAAGTTCAGGAGAACGTCTGCATTCGGATGTTCTTTTACCGCATCCGCAGTCGTTTTGTACAAAGAAACCATAATCTCATCCGGTCCCCAGAAGAACTTTTCAAATTTGTTATTGCTTGTCGGTGCAACAATCGCCGCCACAGAAGGAGTCTCACGACCGATTACATAGTCGTAATCCAACATTCTCTGGATCGCACTTTTGTTGTTATTCCAAAAAATCGCCTGGGTATCTTTCGTAAATAGTCTTTCCATTGTTACTTGTCTCCTTCTAATGCCATTCTTACAATATCGGTTACGTGTGTCTCCGGTCCGTAGACTTCCATATCCAAACCAAGTCTGTCTGCAGCCTCTTTGATATCTTTTAGACCTCTCTCATAGTTCGGTCCACCACGTCTGACGTAGATTTTCGTTTTATGTTCTTTGAGTTTGTCCGCCCATTTTTCCATCGCATTGATAATACCGGTAAAAGTTTTTGCAACATCGGTAAAGTTCGCAATTGCACCACCGATAATGAGAATTTTTCCTCTTGGATCAGGATATCTTGTCATGAGATCAAAAACAGTCTCTGCATAGAACTCTGTTTCACCCGTGGTAGGACCACCGGAATACTCACCGTAGTTTGCCAGATCTTCCACACCTGCCATGTCTGCGATTGTATCCGCATAAACAACAGAAGCACCACCACCGGCGACCATTGTCCAGATTCTTCCCTGAGGATTGAGGATCGTCAGTTTCAGTGACGCACCGGACTTACTGTCCGCTTCGGCAATCGCTTTCTCTTCAGGAGACTGATCTTCCATACCAAACGCCGTAGGGAACTCGATATCGCCCCATTTGTCTTTCATCATGAAACCGGCAGTATCGTCAAGTCTTGCAACAAGGTCAAGAATATGTGCATCATTGCCAACCAGAACGATCGGATTGATTTCAAGATAAGCAAAGTTCATATCTCTGTAAAATTTGAAGAATTGAATGGCAAAAGAGGTAAACGCTTCTCTGTTTTCAGCCGGAATATCCGCAGGTACTTTTGCACGAATCGACTTTTCCATATCGGAATCGCTCATGGTAATAGGAACATGTACTTCGTTGACTTTCTCATCCCAGCCCTCTTCGACTTCCATACCACCTTCTGCAGACATATAGAGTACATCATCTTCACCGACAGTAGTCGCAGAGATATAATACTCCTGATCCTGACTATGCGGTGTGAACGGCTCGACAATAAAATGTGTCAAATGACCTCTCTCACCGGAGAGCAGTGTCACTTCATGAGACTGTTTTTCGTCAATCCACTTTGCAGCATCTTCCAGTGTAACATCACCCGGTTTGTTCACTTTAAAAAGAACCAGGTCGTTTTTACCTCTTTTACCGAACAACATATCCGGCTTCGCAACCAAAGGTTCCTGATTCAGCCACTCGAAACCATGCTCTTTCGCTTTTTCTCTCAGTTCATCACCACTGGTTACCAGCACTGATTTAAACGGATAGTGAAACCCGTCAAAGTATTCGTTCCAGTGTTTAGCAAATAATGCTTTCCCGTCATACTCGCGTATAGCTCTTTGAGCCATTGTCTCTCCTTGTAAAAATTTGCTCCATTCTATCAGGC
>JALWRO010000345.1 GCA_027080605.1 Campylobacterales bacterium | reverse complement strand
TCTTCTTTTTCTGCTGTCTGTCACGACGATTCTGTAAAAAGGTTTTTTCTTTCTACCCATTCTTGTAAGTCTGATCACTGTTGCCATATATTCTCCTAATAGTATATCTTTTATTTTTTTAACGGCTTAGCACTTTTAATGGTATTAAGACTGCTAAGCCGTACGTCAAGCCTGTAATAGGCGCGCTATTATACCCACTTTTCCTTTTTTTTACCTTGGAAACTGCATCTTGTTTTGCTGAGCCATCAGATTTTCAAGATCTTTCATCCCTTTTTTACCCGAAAACTTCTTTGCCATCTTCGCCGCGTTCTGAAACTGCTTCAAAAAACGGTTCACTTCCATCTGTGAAAGTCCGGCACCCGCCGCAATTCTCTTTTTACGGCTGTTGTTCAACAGCGCGGGATTTTCACGCTCTTTTTTCGTCATGGAACCGATCATCGCCTTGATATGTTTGATCTCTTTGGAATTTTCCAAATCCATATCCTGGATTTTACTCGCCATACCCGACATGCCCGGAATCATCCCCAGCAGCGATTTCATACTTCCCAGTTTTTTCATACTCTCCATCTGTTCGAGGAAATCGTTAAAGTTGAACTGTCCCTTTTTGATTTTGGAAGTCATCTTTTTCGCCTGTTTCTCATCGATGATATCAGACGTTTTCTCCGCCAGTGTCAAAAGGTCACCCTCTCCCATCAGACGGCTGACGATACGATCCGGCAAAAACTGCTCCAGATCGGGAATCTTCTCACCCGTACCGATAAAGCGCAGCGGAATACCGATCTGCTTCGCGATTCCCAGTGCCACGCCGCCTTTGCTGTCACCGTCGTATTTGGTCAGTATCACGCCGGTAATGTGCATATTGTCGTGAAAGGTCGCCGCCGTGCGTACCGCATCCTGACCGGTCAGGGAATCCGCCACATAAAAGACTTCGTCTGGATCGAGCGCTTTTTTCACCGCCTGCAGTTCGTTCATGAGCTCTTCATCTATAGCAAGACGTCCCGCCGTATCAACTAGCAGCACATCATATAGCCCCTCTTTGGCACGTTTGAGGGCATCTTTGGCGATTTTAACAGGATCTTTTTCATCCTCTTCGTAAAAGAGATCGATCTCATTTTGTTCACAAAGCTGTTTGAGCTGTTCCACCGCAGCCAGACGCTGCAAGTCACACGCCGCAACGAGCACTTTTTTCTTTTTCTGTTTCAGAAAATTAGCAAGTTTGACCGTCGTCGTCGTTTTACCGCTACCCTGTAAACCGCACATCAGTGCGATTGTCGGCGGTTTGGATGCAAACACGAACCCCTGATTTCCCGGTGCAGTCAGAATATCAGTCAGTGCATTTTTAAGAGCAAGCAGAAAACTGTCTTTCCCGATACCCCGCTTTTTGGTTTCCAGTTCCACCGTCTTGACAAGATCACGCACCACTTTATGGTGCACATCCGATTTCAGCAGTGATTTTTTCAGTGTATCCAGTGCTTTTTTAAGTGATTTCTCGTCATCGGCAAAACGAATTTTATTGATCGCTGATTTAAACGAGTCTGATAAGGCTTCGAACACGAAGATTCTCCTATAATTCTGATAAATAATGTATAAAGTGCGATATTTTACATTATAGTTGCTTTATGTCCACAACAGTACTTTTTATTTGCAAGGATTTCGTAGGTATAGAACAGGTATAATGGCGCCTATGAAAGCATATGCCCTTACTTCCCTTTTATCTGTTTTTACAATACTTGTCGGCGGGTGTACCACCAAAACCTATGAGTATATCAACCATATCAGTTTTCCGGGTATCGCAAAACAGAAAACACCTGAAATCAAAAACAAAACCCTTCAGGAGATCGCAAACCTGCTCAAACAGGATACCAACGCATCACTTCAGATTGCAGGAACACCCGTAACAGATACACCCAAAGGAATCAATCTCTATCTGACAGACAAATACCTCAAAATCAGTTTCACCCTGACCCGCATGTTTGTCCGTACTGATTCCAATCTCAATGAAGAGACAACGCAATATATGAAAAAGATCATACCGGTATTGCAAAAATATCCCCATATTATTATTCAGGTGATAGGACATGCATACGACGAAGGCACACCCAAAGAGATGCAGCACTATGCCGATTTGCGTGCTATTTCAGTCGCGGAACTGCTCTTCAACAGCGGTTTGAAACAGGAAGTACTGGCAAAAGGGTGCAGCAACCTGATTCCCAGAAAAGAGTGCGCCCTGAACAAACCGCACCGGCTCTGCAGTGCACAGAACCGTAGGGTAGATCTTTTTATCTACACAAACAGAGATGATATCATTACCAAGTGCAGGTGATAGCTGTTTACTTCGGTTATATTTTTTGTGTTATAATCAAATGACTTCATGAAAGTATATATTATATAGAAGGAGATCTATTTATGAAACAGACAAAATTTTACCAATACACCCTGTCCACTCTGGTTGCAGCGGCACTTATGACAGGATGTGCCCAGATGCCACAACAAACGGCAGCCGGTGACAATACCAAAAAAGGTGTCGCTATCGGAGCAGCGGCAGGTGCAATTCTGGGAAATATTATCGGGAAAGATACCAAAGGAACCGTAATCGGTGCAGCGGCTGGTGCGGCACTGGGCGGCGCAATCGGCTACAATATGGACAAGCAGGCGGCAGAAGTGGCAAAAGCACTTGAAACACAAGTTAACACTTCACCCAATGCAGAAGCCACCAGTGATGAGGATATTATTGTTACCAAAACGGACAGATACGTCAAAATCACATTCCGTGACAAAATGATGTTCCCGACTAACTCCGCCCAGCCGACACAAACGGCACGTTACAAAATCAACAAACTCGCATCCGTTTTGAGAAACTATCCGCAGTCCGTTATTCAAGTCGTCGGACACACAGACAACCGCGGCTCGTTCTCTTACAACGAACTGCTCTCCAAAAAACGTGCCAGAACCGTCGCCGATATGCTCATCAAAAGCGGTATCCCAAATCCTATTTATGAAAAAGGATGCTCCTATTCCAAACCGGTTGTACCGAACACAACACCCGAGAATATGGCACTCAACAGACGCGTTGAAATATTTTTATATCCAAACAGGAACTTTATTGTAGATCAGTGTATATAAGCTAATACCGCAGGGTCAGGAGTTGTCGTTACGATACTCCCTGACCAGCTTTTCCAGATCTTTCACTTTTCTGATTGAAAAATCGGCACCATGTTTATCAGAAACATTTTCATAGTTCACTAGTACTGTCTTCCCCACACCCGCTTTTTTCCCCGCTTCGATATCACTCTTTTTGTCACCCACCATCCAGGAACGTTTCATGTCGATATTAAACTGCTTTTGTGCATCGAGCAGCATTTTGGGAGAAGGTTTTCGGCAGTCGCAGTGACTCTCGGGGGAGTGCGGACAATAGTAGACTTTGTGAATGGTAATGCCTCTCTGTTTCAGCTGATCGAGTTTCCACTCTGTCAGCTTCTGAAAATCTTCAAGGGTATAGTACCCTCTTCCGATACCGGACTGATTGGTAATGACGATCAAAAGGTAGCCCATCTCCTGCAAGGTGCGCAGAAGATCGAATATCCCCTCGGTAAATTCAAAATTCTCGATCTGACTGACATACTGTTTATCAACATTGATTACACCGTCTCGATCGAGAAAAATGGCTCTATTCATCCGAGGTGTCCTTTATCATTTACTTCTCAAGTTCATGTTGCAAATCTTTTTTCAGAAACTCTTTTTCGCCCTCTTTATCCAGCTTTATATCGGTATGGTTGAGGATATATGAAGCCATACGCAGGTAAATATTGCCCTCTTTGGGTTCATCCAGCCCATTTTTCAACACTTTTCCAAGATAATAGTTGGCATAAAAGTTATACGGCTCTGCTGTAACCAGTTGTCGCAGTACTTTCTCACTCTTCGCATATTGCCCGAGATTGGCATAGGAGAGCGCCAGCAGTATTTTGATTTTACTCTGCTTCGGATCCAAAGCGAGACTTTTCGTATACGCTTTTGCCGCTTCATCGAAAATACCCACTTCATAATAGGTATCTCCCAGTTCGTTGTATAACTCCGGATCTCTGTTTTTATGGGCAAGCTCTCCGAGTCGACTCAGACGCAACGCCAGATCCAGAATCTTTGAAATCTTCTGCTTTTCCACAAATTCCGGATCGATCGTATACGCCCTTCTGATCAGATCAAACGCCCGTGCCACCCGGTTGGTTCGCAGATATAGCGATGCCAGTTTGAGCATGCACTCGACATTTTCCGGATTCTCTTTGAGAATTTGTTCCAGAAAAGTTGACTTTTCCGTCGTCTTGTTTTCATTGATATAGTAGTACTCTTTACAAACAGGAAAGCTTTTCGCATACAATCCCGTAAAGAGAAAAAGGGTGAGTAAAAAGAGTATTTTGGCTATTTTCATTTAAAAAACTCTTCCCTTTTTCTCTATTTGTAAACTTTTTGTATCTGTTTTTCTTCGCATAAAGACATTATATAGAGATTGATTTAAAACTATTTATTCTATATTTTTAATTTACGAAAATTAAGCCTCTGTTAAAAAAATTTATCCAAAATGGTTATGGGTACCTTTTTTAAGCCCATTTTAATCCGGCGGGCGATAGCCTTTTTCACGTCTCTTTTTCGCTTCCTGACGCTTCTTCTCCATCAGAGCCGCATCGTTAAGATCATCTTCGTTGTCAAAATGCACACTGTCCAGAAAACGGCGCATATCGTCGAATTGCCCCGTTTTCAGTCCCCACAGCAGCGCCCCCAGTCCCAGTGCACCCAGGAAGGTGGAGATTCCCAACATCAGGGTCAATATATTGCTATCCATTTGTCTTGCTCCTTTTTGTTTTAAAAACACTTTTGATACGCACGGCATTGGCAACTACCAGCAGCGAACTCAGAGACATCGAGAGCGCCGCCACCAGCGGAATGACATACCCGGCAACCGCCAGCGGCACAGTCAGTGCATTGTATGTCAGCGACAGCAGCAGATTTTGCTTAATATTGCGATACGTCGCTCTGGAGAGTTTGATCGCATCCCGCAGGGACGTCATTTTATCATCAATCAGCACTACATCACTTACTTCTACCGAAATATCCGCACCGCTGCCCATCGCGATGGCAATATCACTTTTAGAGAGTGCCAGTGCGTCATTGATGCCGTCACCTGCCATAATAACGACTTTTCCCGCTTCATGATACTTGTCCACAATCTTCGCTTTATCCTGTGGGAAAAGCCCGCTGTACACCTTCTCTATACCCACTTCCGCAGCAATTTTCTGCGCCACTTCCGCGACATCTCCGGTCAGCATCGCTACTTCCAGCCCCATTTTCCGGATCGCCGCTATCGCCTCTGCCGCACCCTCTTTCGGACTATCTTTGAGGTAAAAGAGTGCTTTGGGCACACCGTCGATCATAAACGCGAAAAGCGATCCCTCTGCTTCGTGAACCATTGAAATCCCCATCTCTTCCAACAGTCTGGCACTGCCACCTGTGAGTTTCTGTGATTCATATTTCGCCTCGATCCCCCGGGCTTCAATATTTTTGATCTCTTCGAGTACAACTTCCTGTAATCCTTCATGATGTGCTTCCAACCACGCTTTGACCCCTTTGCTAATCGGATGCCTGGAGCTGGAAACCAGCGCATAAAGCAAGTTGGGATCAAACGGCTCCAGCTCTTTGTAGTGTACCACTTTCGGCTTCCCTTCGGTGATAGTACCTGTCTTGTCCAACAGTAATACATCGCTTTTTGCCATCGTCTCCAGAAAACTCGCTTCTTTGAATAGAATACCTCTCTTCGCCCCCTCGCCCAGACCTACCAGTGTCGCCACCGGTGTCGCCAGTCCCAGTGCGCAGGGACAGGCGATGACAATAACAGAGATCGCCACAATCAGCGCATGCTCAAAACTACCGTGAACAAAATACCACCACAAAAAGGTTCCCAGTGCGATCAATAAAATTGTCACAGAAAAATAGCCGGAAACTTCATTGGCAATTTTCTCTATCTTCGGCTTTTTGGTCACCGACTCTTCCAGCAGGGTGACAATCGTGCTAAGCATCGAGTTTTCAAACGACTTCGATGCTTTATAGCGCAACACTGTATCAAGCAACACCGTCCCGCTGATAATCTCATCTCCCACTCTCTTAAAGACAGGCGTAGACTCACCGGTCAGACTCGACTCGTCAAAACTCCCCTCACCGCTGACAATCAAACCGTCGATGACAATCTTGTCACCGGGAGTGACTTCGATAATATCTCCTTCCACCACTTCTTCGACATTTTTGAGCCTCTTTTCATTGCCGTCGATCACGATCACTTCCGTCGGCAGCGATCCCGTCATCGAATCAAGTGTATCCACCGCTTTTTTCTTACTCAGCACTTCCAGATACTTTCCGATAAAGATAAAGGTTATAATCATCGTCACCGAATCAAAATAGACTTCGCCGTGTTCTGTCACCATCGCGTAAATCGAGTAGATGTACGCCAGTGTCGCACCTGTCGCCACCAGAAAATCCATATTGATATGGCGGTTTTTCAACCCGTAGTAGGCGCCGCGAAAATAGACCCATCCGGTATAGAAAAGTGTCGGTGTGGCAAGAATAAACTCTGCGATATTGAGAATATTTTTATACTCTGCACGAATACCGCTGAAATAACCGATATACTGCGCAATCGCAATCCACATAATATTCATCGTCGCAAAAACCCCTACCAGCAGCCTTGCGTAATAGTCCCGGCGGGTTTTATTGATGCGCTCTTCCTGTAACTTGGCATCGTACGGATAAGCATTGTACCCGATAGACTGAATTTTGGCGATGATATCCGAGAGCTTCAGAACTTCCGGATCCCAGACGATTTTCGCTTTGTGATTGGTATAGTTAATACTCGCTTCGATGATCCCTTCACTTTTGTGCAGTACTTTTTCATTGAGCCAGACACACGCAGAGCAGTGAATCCCCTCGATAATCAGACTCACTTCATGAAGTCCATCCACCTCTTTGACATATTTACGAATAAATCCTTCCGTATCAAATTTCCCCAGGTTGCTGTCCACCGTTGCCGCAGGTTGCAGTTTGGTACTGCCCATTTTATCGTAAAAACTATCCAACCCCTCACTTTTGAGAAGATGGTACACCCCCTGACACCCTTTGCAGCAGAAGAAGAGAGATTTCTCCCCTTCCCTCTCTTCGATCATAACATCTTCGTTAAATTCCAGATGACAATGATCACACGCGATTTTTTTCAATAGTAATAACCCTTATTTTTTCTCTATTTTCACTTCATGAGAGAATAATTATAGACCAATAATGTTTAGGAACAAAATTTTTTTCTTTCGACTTGACATTTTAACGCATTTTGTACTACAATACAGGCACTTAATTTAAATTTTCTTCTGTATGATTACACCTGAACATTATATATATGGTATCTCAGACAAACACAGAAGCAAACCAAACTACATAAGATAGAAACTTCCAAAGAAGGCAAAATGGAAAAACCATCACATAGCAACACGCAGACAAATCATAAAAACGGCAAAACCAGAACACATGTTCCGGTAGACGGATACAAAATAGAAGACCTCCGTGTCAAACCGCTCGAAGAACTACTCGAACTCGCAGACCAGCTCAACGTTGAAAATCCTCACCAGCTCAAACGCCAGGATCTGATGTTTGAAATCCTCAAATCACAGGTCAAACAGGGAGGATACATCCTCTTTACCGGTATTCTGGAAATTGCCAACGACGGATACGGCTTTTTGCGGGCACTTGATGCGAACTTTTCCAACTCCTCCAGCGATGCTTACGTCAGCGCGACGCAAATCCGAAAATTTGCCCTCAGAACAGGAGATATCGTTACCGGACAGGTACGCCCGCCCAAGGATCAGGAACGTTATTACGCTCTTTTGAAAATCGAAGCGATCAACTATCTCCCTATGAAAGAGAGCCGAAACCGTCCGCTTTTCGACAACCTCACACCACTCCACCCAACCGAGCAACTCAAACTCGAATATGAACCCAAACACCTTACCGGCAGGGTCATCGACCTCTTTTCACCGGTAGGAAAAGGACAGCGTGGTCTGATCGTCGCCCCGCCGAGAACCGGTAAAACGGAACTGCTCAAAGAGCTTGCACACGGTATTACCCACAATCATCCGGAAGTAATGCTGCTGGTACTGCTGGTTGATGAACGCCCCGAAGAGGTGACCGACATGCAGCGCTCCGTCAAAGGCGATGTCTACAGCTCCACATTCGACATGCCGGCACAAAACCATGTCCGTGTTGCGGAACTGGTCGTCGAACGTGCTAAAAGAATGGTCGAGATGGGAAGAGATGTCGTCATCCTGCTTGACTCCATCACCAGACTTGCCCGTGCCTACAACACCGTTACTCCTTCCAGCGGAAAAGTACTCAGCGGTGGTGTCGATGCCAACGCCCTGCACAAACCAAAACGTTTTTTCGGTGCCGCGAGAAATATCGAAGAGGGAGGCAGTCTGACAATCATCTCTACTGCACTGATCGAAACCGGAAGCCGTATGGATGAAGTGATCTTCGAAGAGTTTAAAGGTACCGGTAACAGCGAAACTGTCCTCAACAGAAGTATCGCCGAACGACGTATCTATCCTGCCATCGATATCCTCAAATCCGGTACACGGAAAGAGGAACTTCTGTTACCGCCGGACGTACTGCAAAAAGTATGGGCACTCCGCTCCGCGATGAGTCAGATGGAAGATATCGAAGCGCTCAAATTTCTCTACTCCAAAATGCAGAAAACAGCCAACAACGACGAATTTCTCTCTATCATGAATGAAGGCGCGTAATACCCGTGCGCGCCGGTGTGTTTGACAGTGGTGTCGGCGGACTGACTGTTGTCAAAAGCCTCAAAGAGCACAAACTCTTCTCCGAAATCATCTATTTCGGAGATACCGCACGCGTCCCTTACGGCGTCAAAGACAAAAATACCATCATCCGCTACTCCCTCGAAGCACTTGAGTTTTTTAAAAATTTCGACATAGACATTATGATCGCTGCATGTAACTCCGTCAGCGCCTATGCCATCACCGAACTGCGCAAAAATGCACCTTTCAAAGTCTCCGGTGTCATCGAGCCTGGTGTACTGGCACTCAAACGAAGAAGTGCAGACAAAAACGCCTCTATCCTCATCCTCGGTACACGCGCGACCATTGAGAGCCGACGCTATGAAACATTACTTCATAAACATGGCTTCAATAACATCACGTCCCTCGCCCCCTCGCTCTTCGTACCGATTGTCGAAGAGGGACTTTTTGAAGGGAAAGTGCTCGAAACGACGATGAAACACTATTTTAAAGAGCTCGAAGCGCCGGACTTCATCATCCTCGGCTGCACCCATTTCCCGCTGATCGCCAAAGCAATCGGGAACTATTTCCCGAACGCCGTCTTGATCCACTCAGGTGAAGCAATTGTCGAATATTTGGAAAAGGAGTATGACTACACCCGTCGTTTTGAAGAGACACACCTCAAACTCTTCGCATCGGAAAACCCAGACAGACTCAAAGCAACCGCAAATATTTGGTTAAATGACACACTTCAATAAACCTTTAAGATGATGTAGTAAAATAAAAGCACGATTCACAAGGTGGTCATAGAACACTACCTTAATCAACGTACAAAAGGATCTCCCGTGTCACAAGTTTTAGCCCTGAAATACCGTCCCTCCTCATTTGAAAAACTGATTGGACAGGAGAGTATCACCCAGACACTGACACAGGCGCTCGACCAAAACCGCCTCTCCCACGCCTACCTTTTTTCAGGACTCAGAGGAAGCGGCAAAACCTCCACTGCCCGGATTTTCGCCAAATGCCTCGTCTGCGACAGCGGTCCGACATCGACCCCGTGTGAGACATGTGAAAATTGCCGCATGGCAAATGAAAACAGACATATCGACATCATCGAAATGGATGCCGCGAGCAGCAGAAAAATAGACGACATCCGCAGCCTCATCGAACAAACAAAATACAAACCCAACAGCGCAAAATTCAAGATTTTCATCATCGATGAAGTCCATATGCTCACCAAAGAGGCATTTAACGCCCTGCTCAAAACACTCGAAGAGCCGCCGGAGTATGTCAAATTTATCCTGGCAACTACCGATCCAATGAAACTGCCACCGACCATCCTTTCCCGAACCCAGCACTTTCGGTTCAAAAAAATCCCGCAGGGTTCTGTTGTCAAGCACCTTTCGCATATTCTTGACCTTGAAAACATCACCTTCGAACCCGAAGCACTCGGTATCCTGACACGCGCGGGAAACGGTTCCCTCAGAGACACCCTCACCCTGCTCGACCAGGCGATCATATACTCCCGAAAC
>JALWRO010000344.1 GCA_027080605.1 Campylobacterales bacterium | reverse complement strand
GCAGTCAGGAAAAGTAAGATTAAACCGAAAATTTTATAAGCGATAGGAACAGATTGCCAGAAATTTTTTAGTTGCATGGTACTCTCAGTAAGATTTTCAATGCCGGATTGTGTGAACTCTTTGTGTCAATGTATCCGATGGCACCGGGTACTTTTTGAAGATATTCCAGCAGTGTCGCACTGCTGCTGACTACTTTAGGAGGTCTCTTTCCGTTATAGTGTGCTCTGAGCCAGTAGCGTTCCAGGGATCTTCTGCTTTTTCTGAGAATATTTTTTTCAAAACATTTTCTGAGAGGATGGTGAAAGTTGTAGTTGATGGGCAGGATTTTCTCTCCTCTGATGAGGTGCTTTTTGTCAAGAAAAATGGCTTTGAGGGTTGTTCTGGAAATATGATTGAGTGGAAATGATTTGGATGCGACGATACAAAGCTCTTTTGCGGGAAGCATTAGTGTAAAAATGAGTAAAATCCAGACAATTTTTTTCATTGCTAAAACACCATAGAACAGGAAAATACAATACGGTTCAGCGGCAATACGGAGTGTCTGATATATTCTGTTTTAAAGGTCAGCGAAGGGTGGGGACGATAGGTAAAGCCGACAAGTGAGATGGCTTCTTTTGTTGCGATGGAATGATCCTTGTAAAACTCCTGACGAAAAACGAGATCGTGTCTGTCTGTTATGTGTCTTGTCAACTGCAGGTAAAAATTGTACGGGATAGTGTGATGATTGTTTTGTGTTTTATGAAACAGTTCACTCTGAATCGTCCACCGTGCACTTTCATGGCGGTAACTAATACCGCCATAGTACGCATCGCCTTTGTACTTCTCATGAAAATAGCCGCCGTTTATGCGCCAGGTGGTCGTATAGTTTGCATAGGTATAGCCGAAAGCATAGTGTCTGTCTGTTTTCATATTGTTGTAATTTCTGTCGAGATCAGGATTGTTTTGTGCGGTGACGGAAAAAAGCTGTTCCTCGTCCCAGAAACTTTTGGTCACCATCAGTCCGGTAGTGAGTTCGGGAAAAGTGTTTTCCATAAGATAGGGAGAAGTGGTGGTATCGGTGAGGGTATTGATAGGTGCAAGGTTCCAGAAACCGATATCTGAATTAAATTTTCCGAGTGTTACCGTCGTATTGTCATTAAAATCATAATTGAGTTGCAGTCGTTCGACATAGATGCGTATATCACTGTTCTTGCCCCCGCGAAGCGGAATATCCGCCGCTTCTATTTCACCGAGGAAATGGTATTTCTCTATATTGGCGTAAAAGAGCAGGGCGATATCGTCAAAAAGAATATCATCGTCAAGCTCTTTTTCGTCGTATAGAGCGCTGACATATCCGCCAATATACAGCGGTGTGTTTGCAATGCGATAACCATAGTTCGGAAACCCATCGCCGCGACATAAAGTGGCTGAGAGTAAAAGTAATATAGCCGACAAAAAAGAGCGCATTTTATCCCTTTGGGGGTGTATTGAAAAATATTATAGCAAATTAGTGGCAAATATCTGTTTTTCTTAGAAAAAGAACTATTTATTTAATCTACTTTTGTATACTTGGTTTAGTAAAAGATGAAAAGAAAAGATGATGCCGGATAAAAAATATTTTGTATTGTTCCCTTTACTATTATTATTGTTTTATAATTGTGGCAATAATAGTGCTGCAAAACAAACCGGGACAAATGATACCAATATCACAATAGCGATGTTTGGAGATCAGGGTACGACGGATAATTCAAAAAAAGTGTTGCAGATGGTGAAAAGCGAGGGTGCGGAACTCTTGATTATCAACGGTGACTTTGATTATAAAAATGATCCAAAAGCATGGCAGCAGATGAACGAAACGATCCTTGGAAAAAATTTTCCTATTGTTGCGGTGGCAGGAAATCATGACATGCCATCGTGGCAGGAGTATCAGACTATTGTAGCACAGTGGGAAAAGCATCCCGGACTTTCTTGCCGCGGTATACCAGGTGTCGAAACGACGTGTGTTTACAAAGGTATTACGATAGTTTCAACGACTCCCGGTCTCTTTAATGATATGAACCATACGCAGTATATCGATAACGCGTTATTTGGCAAAACAGGCTGGAAAATTTGTTCATGGCACAAAAATATGGCGGCGATGCAGACCGGTGGTAAAGGGGATGCAACAGGCTGGGGTGTTTACGAAGCATGCAGAAAAAACGGCGCCTTGATTACTACCGGACACGAGCACGCATATGCCCGGACATTCCTTTTAAGTGATATTGAACATCAAACGATAGCGGATTTCAATCAATCGGATATGACCATAGAAAAAGGTAAAACGGTCGTGGTATTATCCGGACTGGGCGGTATTTCATCGCGACCTTTAATACATGACGGGGCATGGTGGGCGAATAAGCAAAATGACAATACCGGGGCTACCGCGGGAGCTTTTTTTTGCACATTTCGAATTGCCGGACATCCCGAGGTCGCAGAATGCTATTTTAAAGACATATACAAAGGTATTCTTGACAGGTTTACGCTGAGGTTGTCTCAATAAAATTTCTTTTTTTCTTGACATACAGAGGCTATTTGTTATATACTTTGCATTACAAAGTAATTTGCAAAGGAGAACAAATGGACAATGAGCAGCGAAAAGG
>JALWRO010000343.1 GCA_027080605.1 Campylobacterales bacterium | reverse complement strand
ATTCTGGAGAGTCTGGATATCGATCCTCTCTTGTACAACGATGAACACTACGTCAAAATCAAAGCAAATATCAATCAGCTCAAAAAGATCTTTTTCCTTCGCACCCTCAAACGCGGCAATCTCTTTATGCCCAACCTGCAGGCACTACTCAACGAATCGAATATTCCCGATACATTTCTCTATATGGCGATGGTCGAATCGAAGTTTCTCGCAGATAGCAAGTCACACAAACACGCCGCGGGACTCTGGCAATTTATGCCCGCTACTGCAAAAGTCTATAAACTGAAAAAAGACAGAGAAGTCGATGAACGGCTCGATCCTATCAAATCCACCAAAGCGGCAATCGAATATCTCAAATACCTGCATGACCGGTTTCACAAGTGGTATCTCGCGGCAATGGCGTACAACTGCGGCGGAAGCCGACTTAATCAGGCAATCAAACGTGCCGGAACCGATGATCTGGCGGTACTTCTGGATGAAAAAAAAGCCTATCTGCCCAAAGAGACACGCGATTATATTCAGCGTATTATCGTCGCGGCACTACTGGCACACGATAAAAAAATCCTCAAAAAAAACCACAACAACCACCTTTACGGTTTCTGCAGCAACAAAAAACTGACGAAACTCTATTTCAAAGGCGGAGAGAGTCTCGCAACTATCGCCTATAAAATCGGTGTTCCCTATAAAAAGCTCAAAGCCTGTAACCCGCATCTGATCAAAAACAGGCTCCCGGCGAACAGAAAAATGTACTATGTCTATCTGCCTGAAGATCTTGCGAAAAAAGCGAAAGAGAAGATCAAAGAGAGCGGAGAGACATTTGTCTACTACGTACAGCCCAACGATACACTCTATCGTATCAGCCGACGTTTCAACATTCGCCTGAGGGCACTGCGCCAGCTCAATCCGCAGCTGGAGAAAAAACACATTCTCAAAATCGGCATGCCCCTCACACTGCTGGGAAAAGCGCCTGCCGACCTGCCCAAATCGGTACTCCAGCCAAAACCCAAAGAGAAACATAAAGTCATTACCTACACCACGGAATCCGATACTTCCCTTTACGCGCTTAGCCTCAAATTCAACAACAAACTCTCAGCACTGCAAAAGCTCAATCCACACCTCAAAAAGCGTATCAAAAAAGGGACGAAAGTCAAAGTGGTCACGACGGAAAAACCGGTAACCAAACCGGAACAAAATACCACTGTCGCAGCATTTAAAACCAAGCCTGTCATGAAAGACAACAACCATACCGCCACCGAACATAACAATACCGACTACAATGACACCAACCATACCCGAATAGCTACTACAGCACTGAAAGCGCATCAAAAAGAGGTGAAAGAAGCCAATACAACCGTCAAAACCGTGCAAAAAAGAGTTACCCGACAACCTGCAACGATACAGCTCAAACCGCCTGTATACAAAACCGTCACCTACACACTCAAAGAGGGAGATACCCTGGAGAGTGTCGCAAAATATTTCCATATGAAAATCAGCGATCTCTTCAAACCCGGTAATATTTTGATCATGAAACTTCGACAGCGACAGGATCACAACAGCAGCGCAGAAGTAAACACCACCAAACCTGCAGGAGCATAACCCCTGATGAGACTATCCCTTCTGCTGCTTCCCCTGCTCTTTATGTTCAGTGCCTGCACAGCCATACAAAATCCATTTGTCCCGCTGGATGAATATGACTACTCCGGTTCACCGGTACGGTTCCCTACACCGCCGCAACAACCGATTTCGAGTAAAAATATGTACCGTGCCACGATGAAACCCTACTGTGTCAAAGGGGTCGAATATTGCCCCACCACCGTCTATATCGGCGAAAAATTCCGCGGTATCGCCAGCTGGTACGGTCCCAATTTTCACGGTGCCCAAACCTCCAACGGCGAGTATTACGACATGTACGGACACACCGCCGCACACAAAACACTGCCCATCAACACCATGGTAAAAGTGACCAATCTTGCCAACGGGAAAAGTACGGTGGTACGCATCAACGACCGGGGTCCTTTTGTCAAAAACAGGATCATCGACCTCTCCTATCAGGCTGCCAGAGAGATCGGTGTCGTCAAACACGGTACGGCAAACGTCGAGCTTGAAGTGGTCAGTTTCGACCCGAGTGCCAACCGCTATGCACACAAAAAACCTGCACCAAAACCGGCAGCACCCAAACCAGTTGTTCTAAAACCTGCACAAACCGTTACCGTACCCCAGACAGTTCATGAAGTACAGAACGTCACACCCGATAAAGCGCTCAGTGTCGTACAGTCCGGCGGATTCAACATTCAGATCGCCTCTTTCAGCGATGAAGCCAAAGCACTCGCTTTTAAAAGAAAATGCTATAATGTCCTGCAGAAGCATCCGATACGCATTAAAAAGAAGAAAATTGCCGCACGGTCGATATACAGCATATTGATCAGCGGTTTTGAGAGTATCGACGCTGCAAAAGATTACATGAAACGCTATGGCTATAAAGATGCCTTTGTCGTAAGGGACTGACACAATGACAACAATCCAGAGAGATACGAAAGAGACACAAATCAAAGCGACACTTGACGTGTACGGTACAGGGAAGAACAGCATCGAAACCGGTATCGGATTTTTTGACCATATGCTC
>JALWRO010000342.1 GCA_027080605.1 Campylobacterales bacterium | reverse complement strand
AAAAAGGTCATCGGCTATATCGCTATCAAACTCAATATTACAAAATATGTCGAGCAGGAGCGCAAAGTCAAGTTTCTGGCATATCATGATCCGTTGACTTCCCTGCCTAACCGCCATCAGTTTGAACAGTTTTTCACCAATACGGTGATGCAGGAAAAGAAAACAGCGTCACTGCTATTCATCGACCTGGATCATTTTAAAAAGATCAACGACACACTGGGGCACCATGCCGGAGATGAACTACTAAAAATATTTGCGCAAAGATTGCAGGCTGAGATTTCACAAAAAGATTTCATCGCCAGAATCGGAGGTGATGAATTTGTTGCCGTACTCGATACCGATAATCCTTCGGTCGTTGCAAAGATTGCAGAAAGGATTATTCGCTCACTCGAAAATCCGATGACCGTGCAAAATCATCAGCTGAGTATTACCACCAGTATCGGTGTGGCACTTTTCCCGCAGGACGGCAAAACACTCGATACACTGCTCAAGCATGCCGACACAGCCATGTACAAAGCCAAAACCGACGGAAGAAACAATTTTCACTTCTTTACCAAAGCACTTGAAAATGAAGTCTATGAGCGACTGACCATTGAACAGGAGCTTCGCCACGCACTGGACAAAAATGAGCTATACATGGTTTACCAGCCGAAATATAACCTGCACACACAGGCAGTCGTCGGCTTTGAAGCACTTATTCGCTGGGAAAATGCAAAACTCGGCTTCGTTCCACCCGATAAGTTTATTCACATTGCCGAGGAGATCGGGCTTATCAGTGAAATCGGCTATTTCGTTTTTGAAAGTGCATGCAGAGATTTTCACGAACTTACCGGTCAATACGACAATTTGCAGCATATTGCCATCAATGTCTCCACTATCCAGATGCACGACCAAAGCTTTATAGCAAATATCAATGAAATCAGCCACCGTACCGGTGTACCACCGCAACAAATCGAAATCGAACTCACAGAGTCTTATCTCATGAGAGATACTGAACAAAGTATCCTTGCCCTCAAAGAGCTTCGACAACACGGCTATCATATCGCCATAGACGATTTTGGAACAGGGTACTCCTCTTTTGCCTATTTGAAACAGTTGCCAATCACCACACTAAAAATAGACAAATCTTTCGTAGATGATATTTGCACCGAAGAGAAAGATAAAAATATTGTCAAAACAATTATCACCCTCGCACAAAACCTGGATTTTCATACTGTAGCCGAGGGGGTAGAAGAGTTGGCGCAGGAGAGCTTGCTGCGAGAGATGGGGTGTATGACCGGACAGGGATACCTCTTTAGCAAACCGCTGAAATTTGACGATGCCCTCCACTTCCTGAACAGCAAACAAAAACAGGAGAACGCCGATGTGTCATAAATGGAATTCCATAACGTTTTTATCACTATTTTGCTACTATTTTAAAAATACATTACAGGAGCGTACAATGTGTGCAGCGAGAATGCAACGAATTATCACCGCATTGATGCTGGGAATTATCCTCTATTTTTTTGCCATGGGGGCACATGATTTTCAGGAAGGGATAAAAGAGAGTTTTCACTTTCAGGTTGCCGTTATTTTACAAATATTTGTCATTATCATGATGCTGGTATGGGCATTTACGAACTTCTGCCCCTCTACCTGGCTCATGAAAAAAATATTTCCGCCGTGCGACTGGGAAAAATAGGTGGCAAAGTTAAGTTATAAAGATGCCGGTGTCGATATCGACGCGGGTAATGCTTTCGTTGAAAATATCAAACCGTTTGTCAAATCGACTTTTGACAGCAATGTCATAGGTGGAATCGGCTCTTTTGCCGGTGCGTACGCACTTCCGTCAGGATACAAAGAACCGGTGATGCTGGCTGCGACAGACGGTGTGGGCACCAAACTCAAACTCGCGATCGATGCCAAAAAGTTTGATACTGTCGGCATTGACCTGGTTGCAATGTGCGTCAACGACCTCATCTGCAACTTCGGCACTCCCTCCTTTTTTCTGGACTATTACGCCACGTCGGAACTCAAAACCGACGAAGCGACGCAAATTGTCAAAGGAATCGCTAAAGGTTGTAAGGAGAGCGAATGTGCACTAATCGGCGGTGAAACAGCCGAAATGCCGGGCATGTATGCCAGAGATGATTTCGACCTGGCAGGATTTGCTGTGGGTATTGCCGAAAAATCGGAAATGGATCGCCTCTCCCGTGTCAGAGAAGGAGATATCCTGATAGCATTGCCGAGTTCCGGCATCCACTCCAACGGTTACTCGCTGGTGCGTAAACTCTTTTTTGAAAAGCTGGGTATGCGGTTCGACGATGAAATCGACGGTCAAAAGTTGATCGATCTGCTTCTGACACCGACACGTATTTACGTCAAAACATTTAAAAAGTTGAAAGAGCACATTAACGCGCTGGCACATATTACCGGCGGTGGAATAGTCGAAAACCTGCCGCGTGTATTGCCGACAAACATGAGTGCGGTGGTGGAAAAAGAGAAAATCCGGGTATTGCCTGTTTTTGACTTCATGAAAGCCCATGTCGAAGAGGAAGAGATGTTCCGAACGTTCAACATGGGTGTGGGGATGGTACTTGTGGTCAGCCCTGAAAATGTTGATTTTGTGCTACAAAATTCAGACGGGTATGTGATCGGAGAAATGCATTCCGGCAACGGCGCAGTACAGATGGTTTAAGCGGGGAAGAGAATCCTCCGCTTCTGCCGATTATATTTTTGTTCTTATCTTCCTCCTCTTGTATACTTATAAAAAGTTACTATTTACTACATAAAGCACGATACAATTTTCTTTTTTTCGTAATAAATCAAATTATTTTAATTATTTAAATATTTCTTATTCTTTTTCATAAAATATATTCTTTAATTGTCGATATAGTGAGTATATAAACCAGATGTACATCACAGGATATAACATATGAAACAACAAAATCACCAGACAGACTTTTTAGAAAACATCTCAAACATCGGCTATTTCAGCACAAATCTCGATGGTATTGTCCAGGAGTGGAACCAAACCGCAGAACTGTTATTTGGCTACAGCAAAGAAGAGGCTGTCGGCAAAAAAGTGACAGAGCTTATCGTTCCCAAATATCTTCATGAAAAGTTTCTTGAAGATTTTCAACAGAGAAATGCCGTATACGGCGAAGAGCTGGAGTTTAAGAATAGAGATAACCACACGACCCTGCTTTATACCAATACCATATTTGCCAATGACCGTTACTACGGTATTGTCATCGATACCAAAGTCTTTAAGATCACCAAAGTGCTGCAGGAAAATATCAACACCGGTAAAAAAGTGTTGCAGGACAAAGCGGAGATCATTCTCATCTCTATTGACCGTAACGGCTATATCAACGATTTCAACCATTTTGCCGAGAAATTGACGGGGTATAAAAAAGAGGAAGTACTGGGACGAAACTTCGTCGAACTTTTCCTTCCGGAAAGCTACAAAGAGAAAACCCTCAAACAGATTCAGAAAAGTTTCATGTCAAAACAGATTCTCATGAGCAATGACTTTCCTCTCAAATGTCGCAACGGACAGAAGATTATCGTCCACTGGGATCGCTCACTCATCACCAACCGACACGACAAAAAAGGTTCCCTTTTACTCGTCGGAGACCATAAATCGCCGCAAAACAGTGCACAGGACAGACTGGAGTATCTGGCAAACTACGATTCCCTGACAGACCTGCCGAATAAAAACCTGCTCTACAACCGTCTGGAAAATGCGATCAACAAAGCCGCCAGACTCAGACAAAATATGATTACTGTTTTTATCAATCTCGATAATTTCAAATCGATCAACCATACACTCGGCTATACACAGGGTGACAAGATCCTCAAAGAGACAGCCATGCGTCTGCAGTCGGAACTGAGAGATTACGATACCGTTGCACGTTTCAGCGGTGATGAATTTGTCATACTCTTTGAAAATATTCATGACGAATTAGCGGCAGCCACAGTCGCCAAAAGAATCTCCGCGCTCTTTGACAAAGCATTTCACATCAACGGCAGCGAACTGCGTATCAAAGCCAATATGGGAATCTCCTTTTTCCCGTCAGACGGTAACGATCCCAAAACGCTGATTAAAAACGCCAATATGGCGATGCTCAGAGCTAAAGAGGACAAACACAACAATTTTCACTTTTTCAAAGCGGAGATTCATGAAGAGATCACCAAACGGATACAGATGGAGTCCAACATTCGCAAGGCGATCAAAAACAGGGAGTTTTACGTCGAATACCAGCCACTTGTCGATGCGAAAACAGAAAAGATTATCGGTGCGGAGGCACTGGTACGCTGGAACCATCCCCAACTGAAAAACATTCCGCCACTCGATTTTATTCCCGTTGCGGAAGATACGGGTATGATTCTTGAAATCGGGGAAATTGTCCTGGAAAACGCTATCCGCCAAATGCAAAAATGGCACACACAGGGATATGATGACCTCAAAATTTCGGTCAATATTTCTGCGGTGCAGCTGTTGCAAAGCAACCTCTTTGAGACCATCGACAAAATATTGCAAACAACCGGTTTTGACCCGAAATATCTTCAGCTGGAACTTACGGAAAGTACATTGATGCAAAATATCGATCGCGCTTCCGAAGTACTGCACCGTTTCAAACAAAAAGAGATTCAAATCTCTATCGACGATTTCGGTACAGGATATTCATCACTCAGCTATCTCAAAAAACTGCCGATCGATTCTCTGAAAATCGACCAGTCGTTTATTCACTCGATAGAGACGGATAAAAGCGATAAAGTCATCGTCAATACCGTCATCGCTATGGGACACAGTCTCGGACTTGAAGTGGTTGCGGAGGGTATCGAAACAACGGCGCAAAAAAGTTATCTGCAAAATCAAAACTGTAACATTCTGCAAGGATTTTTGTTTGGAAGGTCACTTGATTGCAGTTCGTTTAAAGCGCTGCTCGAAGGAAAAACAGAAATAGAAAACAGTATGCAAACAGAGCAATTTGAAGAGGAAGAGGCGTTACGAAAATTTACAACACCACTGAAAGTCGCTTACTGATTTTGACGTTTTTATGACATTTTCTATTGACATTTTACGTCATGTCTGCTATACTTCCCCTGTTTGTTTATTTTAACATAAAGGTTTAAGCGTGATCATAGCTTATCTTCGGGGGAAGAACCGTAACTTCTCCATCTCTTACCAGCAAGAGTATCTTATCGCATATGCTCTTAGAAAAGGTATTGCTATTGATCTTACCGAAATTGACGACGATCCGTTTTCCACTATTTTGGAAGAACGCAAGACACTTTTGGATTTGATCCACTCTCTGAAAAAGGGAGATCAGATTCTGGTCTATGATTTGTGGGTTTTAAGCAAAAAAGTAGGCGAACTGACGAAAATCTTTGATTGTATTTTAAAAAATGATGTCTCTATCATTGTCAGCCGGCAAGATCTTGTCATCAACAGTGAAATACCGCTTCAGACAATTATCAGTCTGCTTTCGACACAACGGGAACAAAACCTGCAAACACGGGAAAAAGTGATGGGCAGACCCAGAGGAAGCTTTTCAAAATCAAAATTCGATCCCTACAAAAGCCGGATTCTGGAGATGCTGGAACAAAATATTTCGGTAAGTGAAATTGCCAAAAAACTGGGCGTCAGCAGAAGTTCGCTGAAGGATTACATCAACTCGAGATCACTCAAGGAGATCATCGACTCCAAAAACATCCCTCAGATGACCCATGCACAAAACAACCAGACAGTATCACACTCTCTCACAAAAGAGTGCGACTTAAAAAATAAATTTCAACACAAGGATTCATAATGGCTGAACAAGCGGCAGTAGCAAAAAAAAGCTCGAAACAGAGAATGGCTGAGTACCTGAAAGGCTGGATGCCCTACCGGTATAAACGATATTATACATTTGTCATTGCGACAATTTTTTCGTTGATTATTCCCTGGGTAAAAATCAACGGGGCACACTTTTTCCTTCTGAACTTCGATCACAAGCAGATTCACCTTTTCTTTCGTGTTTTCGATATGCAAGAACTCTACATGATGCCGTTTTTGCTGATTTTCGGTTTTCTGTTTGTCTTTTTTCTGACAACACTTGGAGGACGTGTCTGGTGCGGCTGGCTCTGTCCACAAACAATTTTCCGTGTTATCTACCGTGACTTGATTCAGACCAAGCTCCTGCACATTCGTAAAAGTATCAAAAATAAACAGAAAGAGCCTGAAGGACAAACCGGTAAAAAAGCGATCGGCGTTTTAATCTGGTCAGTTCTTGCCTTTATAGCCGCGGCTGACTTTGTCTGGTACTTTGTCCCTCCTGAAGATTTTTTCCAGTATATTAAACATCCCGGTGAACATACTGTCATGATGGGTACCCTTTTCATTGTTGCAGGTTTTCTGATCTATGACATCGTAAAACTGAAAGAGGACTTCTGTATCTATGTCTGCCCATATGCCAGAGTACAATCGGTCATGTACGATGAAGAGACGATCCAGACTATCTACAACACCGAACGTGGCGGTCATATTTACAGTGATGATCAGGAAGTAAAACTGGTTCACAACCTCAAAGAGCTGCACCAAAAAGAGGGAGATAATGCGGAATGCACCATGTGCGACGCCTGTGTAAGGGTTTGTCCGACACATATTGACATTAAACGCGGTACACAGCTTGAGTGTATCAACTGCCTGGAGTGTGCCGATGCCTGTACACAGGTGATGGGGGCTCTGGGAAAACCGTCTCTCATCACATGGACCAGTTATTCTGCTATCAAAGAGCACAGAAAGCCTAAGTTTCTGCGATTCAGAACCATTGCATACGGAGTGGCACTGACACTGGCACTCGTAGGTCTTTTCTGGATGGGTTCCAAAAAAGAGAATATGCTGCTCAATATCAACAGGACCACACAGCTCTATAAAATCAAAGATGACGGTTCCGTCACCAATGTCTATAAGTTCCTGTTCCAGAATACACAGCGAAAAGCACATAAATACTACTTTGAAGTAGAGAGCCATCCTGACATTAAAATTCAGCGACCAAAAGAGCCTTTTACCCTCAGAGCAGGACAAAAAGCCAATAAAATTGTCGTACTCTACACCAAAAAAGATTTGGTGAAAGATACTACCAAAGATACACCGATTCCGATCAAAGTCAAAGCCTACGCGGTTGACGCAAAAGATAAAATCGTGGTAGAGAGAAATACGATCTTCGTATTCCCGAGATACGACATTCTCCAGAAAAAACGCAAAGAGATGGCTGCCGAGCAGTAGCCTTCCCTCTCACGGTAATCCCATACCGGGATTACCCCAAACTGTCAATCTTCGCTTTATAACTTAACTTCATATCCATTTCGAAACTCTCATTGGTCGGGTATTCATACCCGAAAACATCTTTCCAGAGCGTATGGTCTTCCATGCATAGATAGAAAAAAACTTTTCCGTGCCACGGTTTGAGCGATTCATAGGCAAACCGAAACATCTCTTTTTTCAAATCAAGCGGATAGGAAAGTTTTCCCGCAGCTTCGCTCAAAGGCATTTGCAGTATTTTGCTTTTGAAATCACGACGACGTATTTTATGCAGTACTGGTTTGATAAACGTCAGAGTACCGAACGAGACCAGCACCACCTGAGAGGGATCGAAACGCTCCAGCAGTTGCTGAAACAGTTCACCATACTCTTTTTGATACTCTTTATAATAGACTATCGGGTGAAAATGGAACCCCACCAGCGCGCCTTTTCTCGCCATCTTTTGCGCTGCAGCAAGGCGCTCCTCCAGCGATGCCGTCAAATGCTCTTCATGATCGATGATGGTCTGAGGATTGAGCGACCAGGTGAAGAGCAGATTCGGCGGTAATGTTTTGTCCAGAAAGTAACTGACATTGTCCGATTTTGTTTTGAACTCCAGCATGACATTGGGATGTTTTCGGGCAAATGCCGTCAGATCATCCAGCACCCCGAAACGGTTTCCCCACATCAGCGAGTCGGAAGCCTGTCCAGTACCTATGTGATAAAACTCCTGCGGATCGAGTTGAATATTTTCCAGTTTTTCACGCAGTGAAGTATCAAAGGTAATTTTCCCTTCGTTATAAAAAGATTGTATCGAGCAATAGCTGCAGTCAAACCCACAACTCTCCACGGCATCGAGTGTCAGAAGATTGCAGCATCTGGTTTTGGGAGATGCCACCGGGCAGAGTCCAAAACCGAGATTTTCTTTCTCTTCGGCAATTAATCTGATTTTCGGCGCTTTGACTTTTTGGGCAGAGAGTTCACTGTAATCGTTTTCCTCTTCACGAAAACGCTGCTGAAGCTCCCGCAAGTCTCTTAAAACAGCCTGCTTGCACTGTTTGGGCGTACGGTTTTTGTACGGCTCTTCGTTCCAAAAGTCAGCAACGCTTCCTTTCCCCCACATCCGAAAATCGATCGCTATATCAACCAGCTGTTTGATCTCCTGATGAGAGAGACGGTGCGCAAACGCTTTTTCCCGGATAAACACCCGTTCTTCTTCATGAAGTGTGTGGAAAAACGTTCCCACTATACTTTTTTGAAACTTGCTCTCATAATCTATACTTTTCATGGAACCAGTTTTACCACAATAGCATCATGAGGATTAACCGAAACAGAGACTTTATTGTTATTCACATCCGCGATTTGCTTATGTGAAAAGAAATCTTCCCCCTTTTTCGCACTGTACGGTAATCCATCGACAAGGCACTCTGCAGTGACTTTTTTTCGGGTTGGATTTGCGATAATCATATATCCCCGCTGATTTAGTGTTCTTGTTCCGTAAATCAACTTTTCACTCGCACAGGTTGCCTGCCATTTTGTTTCATGAGAAGTACGGATAAGCGGCATCAACTCCGCTATTTCATGAGCAATTTTCGGCAACTGTTTTGCCACCGGACGATTATCGATTTTCCCGGCGCTACCTCCGTCCCGCCAGAACCCCACACCTTTTGCACCTTTGGCGATTGCACCGTACAAAATTGGACGGAAATTTTTTCCCACACCGCGGTTGATCTGCGCAAAAACTACCGGCTGTTTTTGATTGGGTGTTTTGTCAAGGGCTTCAAGCGTTTCGACAATCGGTGTTTCATAGCCGTCTTCCGCTACATAGGTACCGGTCATATCCACATACTCGTTGTACATCCGCGCCGTACCGTATGCACCGCTAAGCATATAGACAGGATGCGCTTTTTTATCTTCCTGCCGGACAATATGGATGACATCGGTAAAAGCAGGTTTGAGGTGGTAAAACTCGTTATCGACGTAGTAAAAGAGCAGATTTTCCGAAAGACCGCTTTGTTTGATCTGCTGAAGTGTTTTATGCAAATGCGCCATCTTCTTTTTTGGATCCTGTGGAATCCAGTCCTCTCCGACCGGGACGATATATTGCACTATCTGCATCGCAGCATAAAGTCCGGCATCTTTGCTCTTCTGAATCGAAGCGGCATCGCTTGCCCACATGTTCATGTTAAAGCCCATCTTTTGGTACGCATGCCAGTCCGCCCTGTTTTCATCCGTATAGATGCCGATGGGGAAAAAGGGTACAAATTTTCCTCCTTTTTTGATTTCGATATTTCCCAGTGCATCAACACGTGTCACACTACCGTCAAAACTTTTTTTGGGACTTCTTTTCGGTAGCTTCACTCCTTCTTCAAAACGTACATCGTCAATCCAAACCGGCGCACTGACACTTTTTTTCGGCGCCATTAAAATCTTCGGTTTGAAATATTTGATCATATCGTTTTTGGGTATTCGGATAACCACATAGTTCTCTTCCCACTTCCCTCTTTGCGAGTTGGCGCACATCGTCCCGTCAGAGTTGTCTATAGCACCCTCTTCGCCAAGCATCGCACCGTACACTTCCAAAACAGGCGGCGGAAATGTTTCCGTTTTTGATTTAAAAGAGAGCGTATAGATATGCCCCGCTTTGACAGGCAGCTTGATATCGGAGACAATCCGGTCACTTGTCACCCAGCTCTCCCCCGTTTTCGAAAGCTGTATCGATCCGCTTCCGGGCGTTGCGCTGACCTTCGAATCAAATTTCGCCCCCGCATCCAGCGACCATCCTTCCGGACTTTTAAAATCTGCCGTAAATGCGCGCGCCCGTTCGGTTTTACCGGAAATGTCCGCCGCTTTTTCTGAACCCGATGAAAAGCAGCCTGTCAAAAGTACGATCGCTGCCGTAGATAATAAAAATAGTTTTCGCATAGTTGTACCTTCTGTATGTTATGATAATTATACACTAAAATGAAAGGAATGTCATGAAGATCGTCATACTCGACAAAGAGACTCTCGGAAACGACATCGACCTGCGCTGTATCGACAGGTTCGGAAAAGTCGTTTCCTACCCTTTTACCAAACCGGAAGAAACACTGGAGCGTGTACGGGATGCAGATATTGTCATTACCAATAAAGTAGTTATAGACAAAGAGGTCATGGACG
>JALWRO010000341.1 GCA_027080605.1 Campylobacterales bacterium | reverse complement strand
TGTGCATTGATTTCATGAGACTTGATGTAGACAATCACCGCTTTTGTTCTGTCGGTCACGATCTCTTTTGCCAGACGCTCTCCGCAGGTAAAACTCTCGCTTTCAAGCAGCAACATCGTCGAATTGCGAGAGGTATGGTCAAACTGTGTGAATGAGAGCATAATATCTTTGGTCAAAATACGCCCGTCGAAAATTTCGCCGTCGGTGGTCGTACCTAAAATATGCGCGTCCGGGAAAAGCATGCGAAGGTTCTGAAGTAAAAAGTCAAGCTTTCCGGGATCTGTGCTCCAGGAGAAAATCTGAATCAGCAACGAGGGTGAATCGATGATCTCATTTTCAAAAATGTAGTCTTTGAGCTTGTCTAAGCTCCGGTAACGTAAATTAAATGTCTGCATCTCTGACAATAGCCTTAAAGTTAAAAATACTATACTTAAAGACTATTGTATTAAATTTTTTATAATAAAGAGCTAAATTAATTAACTTTTTTCCAAAAGTGGAATTTTAATAATGAAAATAGTCTCTCCATCGACGCTAAAGTGATCAACTTTCGCTTTTAAGAGTGATACGGCGTGCTGTACATTCTTCGGCAATATCTCCGCCTCTTTGTGCTCTGAATAGTGCAGTTTGTCTTTGTGCAGAAACTTGCCGATCACCGATTGCTCTTTCGGCTTCTCCCGGCGTTCACTCGCACGTATTTCCACAATGAGTTCCTCGTCATGAAGATAGACATCCATTTTGATCCGACGCTTGTCATACTCTACCGGCGCGGTAAAATAGCTGTCGATAATTCCCTTGACACAGTCGTGCAGTGCATTGGGATCGATCCGTACATAAAGCTCTTCATGATTCTCTTCAAGGTGTTTATCAACAAAAGCACCGTTCAAAAAGAGCGTTTTGTAGTTTGCATACCCTTTCAGCAGCGACGCGATAATAAAATAGGCGTTGACCAGATGCCGATTCGGCTCTTCAATATTGAGAATCTTCGCTTTGTCATCCTGGTTGACCACTTCGGAGATTTTGCGAAGGCTCATGAAGATTCTCTTGTAGGAGCGAATCTTTTCATCGAGGTCGAACTCTTTTTTGATCAATAAAAGCTCATCATTGATCTGCTTGCGTATCTTCTCGCTGAGCTGGTTTTCTGTTACGGAAGGCAGATAGTTCTGGTTATTGAGCAGTTTGACGACATACATATCTTCATCGCTGATCTCCACACGCTTCAACAGTACGGTAAAGGAGTAAACAGTCCCCTCTTTTTCAATACGCAGTGCAAAATGAAAACCTTCACCCATCGCCGCAATCTGTGTCCACTCCGCAAACTCATAGTGATTGAGGTAGTTTGCATCTTCCTGAAAAGGGACAAACTTTTTGAAAAGATGACGCTTTTGCAATATACGGTTGACCATCTCCATATCTTCGAAATAGCGTAAAAAGACTTTGTTCCCCTCGACGATACGGTTATTTTTCCGGTCATAGATAAAGAGAATATTTTCATCTACATCCAGAAAACTTTTGTAGATGCCCAGAAACTCCCGCGCTTCATGAAGTTTGGTATCGAGCAGTTCTTCAAAAACGGTTTGGCGGGTCTGTTTGTGTATGTAGGAAAAGAGTGTATTAACCCGTGCCTGAAGCATGACAGGATCGACAGGTTTACGTAAAAAATCGAGGTTGATATCCCGGTAGGAGTGGTAGCGCTCTTTTTGAAAACTGCCCGTAATCAGCAGCAATTTGGGTACCGCTTTGAGCAGTTTCCGCTGATTGAGTTTGTCGATAATCGCAAATCCCTCCGCCGTCGGCAGTTTCTCATCGACAATAATCAGGTCAATATCGAGATGCGAAGCGATTTTAAAAGCAGATTTGAGATTTCCCGCTTCATATACCTTACATTTTCCGGTACCCTGCAGTACATTGGTAATAAGCGAAAGGTCAATCTCATTTTGAGTGATGACCAAAACATTGTGACGCGCTTCGCTGTATTCCTGAAGAGAGGTCGTTTCGGTATTTAACATATTTTTGTGTGTATCTACTATCACATGATGTCCTTATATAGTCTTCTTAGACCATATATCGGACAAAAAAAGTTATTGTTTAGATGAGAAAAGTGATTTTGAAATCATTTTGAAAAGATTTTTAAAAAAACCATCCTGCTTTTTCGTCAACGCCACCGGACGACACGCCCGCAGTGTACTAAGCCCTACTCTGGCCGTCAAAATTCCGTTGGCGACACCCTGCGCACCGTGCGCCGAGACTTTGGAAAGCACCGAAGCTCCCAGAATATCATGAGAGTGGTTGATCATAATATCCGTCGCACCGGCAAAAGCGAGATTGACAAAAACCCGTTTGACAAGTGCCATCTCCCCCATCAGATTCGGTCTGAGATTGTACACTTTGGCAATCTCCTTGATCATCACGTGGCTTCGGGAGAGAATCAGCACCGCATCGATGATCGCCACCGGACTGATCGCGGTAGATATTGCCGTCTGATTGGCATACCTGGCGATAATGCGTTTGGCTTTCTCATCCATCGGTGCAAGTACCTTCTCCTCGAGCCGCTCCATGATCTCGTCGTCCATCAGAGAGGGGAGTTCCGAGACAAACTCTTCCACTGCTTCGCGAATCTCCGGATCTTCATGATCTTTATACATGGCAACGATCTTCTGCGCAAAAACACGTGCATTTTTTCCACGTCTGGTCGTCAGTCGCGCCGCCTCTTCCTGAATTTTGTCGATACGTTTGATTTTACGGTAGCCAACCATCTCTTTAAAAATACCGTACCCCAAAATACCGACCAATGCAAAGATCATGACAATATAGACCACGCCGAGTACCGGCGCGTTGGTCAGCATGGAAGAGGCGGAGTAAAATGCATCATACACTGCACCGATTAGCACGATACCGGCGATCAGTCCCAGTACCACGGCGCTCTTTTTGGCAAAAGTACTCATCCCTTTGAGAATCGTCAGCCGCTTCTTCTCTTCTTCAACGATCTCTTCGGCAACCTCTTCTTCACGCACTTTAAGCGGTTTCAGCGCCGTTTCCTGAACCTCTTCCTCCTCTTCTACGAAACCGTCATCGACTCTTCCGGGTTTGATCTTTTTCATACACGATCCTTCAAAATGCTGTAAATCAATTTATCCATACGAATATGTTCCACTGCATGCGTATCTCTGAGCGGAAAAGAGATGGGCTTGAACTTTGTGAGATGAAAATCACCCTTTTTCAAAAAGTTCTCATCATGATAACTCTGCGGAAGCATTCCCGGAAAGTGGGTGGAGGGTTCATGCTCCCCTTCGACAATACCCCGTATACAATCGACCTCTTTGCCCTCAATTTTCGCTTTGACATCACGCGTACTTTTGACCGCGGCAAACACCGTCGCTTCGGTATCGATATGGCGAACATCCAGCTCTTTTTTCAAATCCCAGATCATCTCCTCCAAAAGACGTTTATAGCGGTTATGCTGTGACTGCGGCAAATGATCCGCCTTGGTTGCGGCAAAGATCACCTGATTGATCTCCGGTTTGAAAAAGCGGGTCAGAATATTGTTGCTGCCGTAGGTAAACGACTTGAGAATATTTTTGAAACTGAGATGCATATCTTCGAATACATCATACCCGTGCTCCATCGTTTTAAGCAGATCGACCAAAATAATCTGCGTATCGAATGCCTGAAAATGCTCCAGATAGAGACGCTTGACCACTTCTTGAATATACTGCTCATACCGTTTTGCAAACTGCGCATAGACTGAGTCGGGATGCGGTTCATTAGAGGGTGTGGGGAGAGGACAAAAACGCAGCAGCGGATCATCCTGCATATCTCCCGGCTCCAGAAAACGCCCCGGCTGTACAAAAGAGTACCCCTGATAGTGCAATCGTTTGAGATATTCGCTGTAATGGTCGTGCATCACCTCTTCAACGGACTCGTCACGGTTCCTGCGGTACAAATCGGCGCCTTTGACAAACTCCAGCCACTCTTTCGCGTATGGGTAGCGCTTCTCTTCTTGAGCGAGAGAGCGCATCGCCTCCGACCACTCTGCATAGTCCTGTTCCAGCATCGAAAGATCCAGCAACCACTCTCCGGGATAGTCGATTAGCTCAATATTGACAATCTGGTTTTTCAAAAAGGCGTATTCGCTTTTAAACTCCAGCTGGAGTGTCGTTTTACTGACAGATTTCGTCGCTTTGGGCCATTTGGGATCTTTGAGGCGAAACGCTTTGATCTTGCTGTAGTAGTCAAAACGGACATAGACACTGTCCGGGGGCAGGAGTCTGGCGACAAAAGGGCGTTTCAGTTTTTCATTGAGATAAGGGAGTTTGTCGTTGGCAATAAGCTGGTTGATCAAAGAGGTCAGGAAAACCGTTTTACCACTGCGGCTCAGACCGGTAACCGCTATTTTGATCGTTTTGTCAGGTGTGGGAATTTTAAAAGGAAGTTCAATCTCTTTGATAAAGCTCAGCAACGATTCCCTTTTCTGTTTTTCTATCTTTAATAGCTATTGTACCAAAAAAAAGTGAAAAAAAGAGGCGCATCAGAAGAGCCTGTATGAGGGCACAGACTCTTCATGAAGTTAATTTAACACGCAGCGATATCCAGATCTGCCAGGTTCTCACCCGCCAGTGCGCGTTTCGCATATTCCGTTCCCAGTTCCCAGGCTTTGACATTCGCTTCAAGTACTTTCGGAGGAACTTTGCTCTTCATCGCTTCAAAAACTTTTTCAGAATCCATGACATGCGTCATCTCAACCGCAATGGCAAGCGCAACGACGGATTGTGTGACAACATTTCCAACCTCATATTTTGCAATACGGATAATCGGAATCTCATAGATTTTCCATTTTTGACGATCTTCTTCAGACGGATGTACCAGGTCAGGATCGACAACAATGATACCGCCCTCTTTAACACCGTTTTTAAACTGGTCGTAACTTACCTGTGCAACAGAGAGCATAAACTCGATTTCACCGTCAATCGCATACGGGAAAAGAATCTCTTTGTCGTCCAGCAAAATATCCACAACGGTTGGACCACCACGCACCTGTGAAGTATAGGTCGCGGCTTTGACACCGTACCCTCCTTCGTTGATTTTGGCTGCTGCAAGAATCTCACCTGCAAGCAAAACACCCTGACCGCCTACACCTGTAAATCTAAGTTGTCTTCTCATTCAAAATCCTTTGTGGTAAGCTTCGGCGCTTTCCCCTGTGCTGCTTCAATGACTCTGTCATAAAGCTCACAGTATTCAGGCTGCTCTTTTTCCACCAACACACCGGTCGGGAACAACCCTTCACGCTCCTCTTCGCTCATATTGTCATATTTTTTCTTGCCGACAGTTCTGTTATCGATCCATTCCAGGTTGTCCATCGCCTCGCCCATTTTGTTTTTACGACCAAGGTTAATGTGACAGTTGGAGAATACATCGAAGAATGAGTATCCTTTATGCTGGAATCCTTTGACAAACATTTTCTCCAGACGTTTTGGTTCAGTGACAGATTCTCTTGCAATAAAAGTCGCACCTGCACCTTCAGCCAGTTTACACGCGTCAAATGTCGGATCGATATTACCGTACTGCATCGTCACTGTCCACATACCCTGAGGTGTGGTAGGTGATGTCTGAGAGTTGGTCAGACCGTAGATGAAGTTGTTGATCAAAATATGGTTAAGATCGATATTTCTTCTGCATCCGTGGATAGTATGGTTACCACCGATCGCCAGACCGTCACCGTCACCGGTAACCATTACGACATGTTTATCCGGATTTGCCAGTTTAATACCTGTCGCATACGCAACCACACGTCCGTGTGTTGTATGAACAGTGTTACAGTTGATGTAAGAAGAGAATCTTCCTGAACAACCGATACCGGAAACGACACACACGTCGTCCATATTCCAGCCGAGTTTATCGACTGCTCTGATGAATGCTTTTAAAATCACACCATCACCGCATCCCCAACACCAGAGTGTCGGCATTTTATCCGTTCTTAAATATTCGTCATAATTAAAAGCCATTAGAACATCTCCTTCACTTTTGCTACCATATCCATAGGTGGAATCGGTCTACCGTTTGCAGTTCTCAGTGTTGCAAAATCTTTTCTGCCTGTTACTCTTTCGATCTCTTCTGTATACTGTCCAGTCTGATTCAACTCAGTGATAAAGATTTTCTCAAATTTCTCACCGATTTCCGCAATTTTCTCCGCAGGACTCGGCCAGAGCATAATCGGTCTGAAAAGACCCGCTTTGATACCGTCCGCTCTCAGTTTCATCACCGCCTCTTTGGCACCTCTTGAGATAGAACCGTACGCGATCATACACACTTCCGCGTCGTCGAGCATAAACTCTTCATAGTCAGGCTGGTCATCCAGTTTACCCACATCCTGAATTTTTCCTACCAGTCGTTTAATATTATAGGCACAAATATCTTTGTCTTCTGTAGGGAAACCTGTCGGTCCGTGATGCAAACCGGTAATATGGTATCTGTAGCCTTTAAACATAGGGTTAAGTACCGCAGGCTTGTTCATCTCCGCTTCATACGGTTTATAATCTTTCGGATCACCATCGAATGTCGCTCTGTTCACGAGACTCGCCTCTACCTCTTCCAGATCAGGGAGAATCGCTTTTCCGTGCATATGTCCGAGTGTCTCATCCAATAGAACAAAGACAGGTGTCATATATTTTTCCGCGAGATTGAACGCTCTGACTGTCTCCGTATAGCACTCTTCCAGTGAACCCGGACAAAGTGTGATCGACGCGTAGTCACCGTGTGTCGGATACTTTGCCTGCCCGATATCTGCCTGAGATACACGGGTAGGAAGACCGGTAGACGGACCGCCTCGCATAACATTGGCGATGACCAGAGGTGTCTCAGCGATAAATCCTAAACCGATCTGCTCCGCTTTCAGGGAGATTCCGGGACCGGAAGTCGCTGTCATCGATTTTTTACCCGTCATAGAAGCACCGAGCGCCGCGGAGATACCGCCGATCTCATCTTCCATCTGGATAAACTTATATCCTTTTTTCGGGAGCAACACACTCAAATCGTGTGCGATCTCACTCGAAGGCGTAATAGGATACCCGCCAAAAAACTCACAACCAGCATCGTATGCCGCTTTTGCACACAATGAGTTACCGCTTGAAATTACTTCTCTTGCCATTGATTCTCCTTAACAGCTTAATGCCATATAATGATTTGCTTTGATCTCTTCTGCACGCTTTCTTGCATCGTCTGTCAGCTTTGCAAACTTGTACTCTTTTCTGTCCGCTACATAAATAGCGAAATCAGGACAAGTCAATTCACAGTCGTTACAGCCAATACATGCTTCAGGTGTCTGTACGCTGATCGTCGCACCCAGAATTGTTTTATCTGAAGGTACCATCGCGAGTACACCGGCAGGGCATACCGCCACACAGATATCACACGCTTTACATCTATCGACATTGACCCATACCGGGGTATTTTCAGGGGCTTTCATCAATCCCATATTATCTCCTTTAATATTTTCTTATTTTTTCAGTACTTCCGCGACCGCTTTCCCGATCTCTGCCGGAGAAACAACCACTTTCACACCTGCCGCTTCGAGTGCATCCATCTTCTCTTTTGCCGTACCGGCACTGCCTGATACAATCGCACCGGCGTGTCCCATACGTTTTCCTTTCGGCGCAGTCTGACCCGCAATAAACGCTACCACCGGTTTGGTGATATTCTCTTTGATAAATTTCGCCGCCTGAATCTCCAGATCACCACCGATTTCACCGATCATCACAATCGCTTCCGTCTCAGGATCCGCTTCGAACATCGGTAACAACTGCTTGTAACTCAGTCCGATAATCGGGTCACCGCCGATACCGACAGCCGTGGTAATACCGTAACCCTCTTTGACCACCTGGTTCGCACCTTCGTAAGTCAATGTACCCGATTTGGAAATGAGTCCGACATTGCCCTTTTTGAAAATATTACCCGGCATAATACCGATTTTACACTCTTCGGCTGTAATGACACCCGGACAGTTCGGTCCAATCGTCATCATACCGTGTTTGACAGCATAAGCTTTGGCTTTTTGCATATCTCTGACCGGAGCGCCTTCGGTAATGATTACCGCCAGCTCGATGCCCGCGTCTGCCGCTTCCATCACCGCATCTGCCACAAATGCAGGCGGAACGAAAACCATACTGACCGTTGCACCGGTCGCTTCGACCGCATCTTTGACTGTATTAAAAACCGGTTTACCGAGGTGTGCCTGTCCCCCTTTATTCGGTGTGACACCGCCGACAATCTGCGTACCGTACGCCATACACTGTTCTGCATGAAATGTACCTTCACCGCCGGTGAAGCCCTGTACGATGACTTTTGTATCTTTATTGACCAAAATACTCATGATAACTCTCCTTTAGCAGCTGCAACGGCTTTTTGCGCACCGTCAGCCAAATCAGTTGCAGGAATAACATTTGCGATATTCGCGTTTTTCAAAATCTCCGATGCCTCTTCTGCGTTGGTACCGTCAAGTCTGACTACAACCGGTACATGCACATCTACCATTTTTGTCGCTTCCAAAATACCGTTTGCAATACGGTCACATCGGACGATACCACCGAAAATATTGACAAAAATCGCTTTGACATTCGGGTTTTTGAGGATAATCTCAAACCCTTTCGCCACGGTTTCCGCATTTGCTTTACCGCCGACATCCAGGAAGTTCGCCGGTGTACCGCCCATATAGTTGATGGTATCCATCGTACCCATTGCAAGACCGGCACCGTTGACCATACAGCCGATCTCACCGTCAAGCGCGATATAGCTAAGACCATATTTCGCCGCTTCACGCTCATCCGGATCCTCTTCGGTGATGTCACGCATCGCTTCGATTTCAGGATGTCTGAAAAGGGCAGAATCATCAAATCCCATCTTACCGTCAAGTGCCAGGAAATCACCCGTACCGGTTTTGATCAGAGGGTTAATTTCAATCATTTCTGCATCTTTGTCCATATAGACTTTATAGAGTTTGGAAGCGAAATCGATAAATTTACGCTGCTCCGCTTTATCCAAAATACCCAGACCGAAAACCAGTTCACGTCCGTGGAATCCCTGGAAACCGATCGCAGGATCAACAGCGACTTTGACAATCTTGTCAGGTGTCTCTTCCGCAACTTTTTCGATCTCCATACCGCCTTCGGTAGATGCCATGATAACAGGCATCTCTTTCGCACGGTCAAGCACCACACCGAGATAGAGTTCGTCTTTAATATCCGCACCCTCTTCAATGTAGACTTTTTGCACCAGTTTACCTTCCGGACCTGTCTGATGTGTCACCAGTGTCATACCCAGAATTTCGTCGGCATATTTCTCTACCTCTTCAATAGACTTTGCCAGTTTGACACCGCCGCCGAGTCCTCTGCCTCCTGCGTGAATCTGTGCTTTGACAACCCAGATATTTCCGCCAAGCTCTTTTGCCGCATCGACAGCTTCTTCAATCGTATTGGCGACAATACCCCTCGGGGTCGGTACGCCGTACTCAGCGAAGATCTGTTTCGCCTGATACTCATGTATATTCATGTGCTCTCCTTCCTTATTAATAAGTTTTTTTATTATGCTTTTGGTGCAATCATCTCTTCAGGCTTAACATATTTGTCAAACTCTTCTTCTGTCAGCAGCCCCAGTTTCAGCGCCGCTTCTTTCAGTGTCGATCCGTCCGCATGGGCGGTTTTGGCAATCTTCGCCGCATTTTCATATCCGATATGCGGATTGAGTGCGGTAACCAGCATCAGCGAGTTGTGCAGATATTCATCAATCTTCTCACGGTTTGGTTCGATACCGACTGCCGCATTGTCATTAAATGAAACAATACTGTCCGCCAGTAATCTTACCGACTGTAAAAAGTTATAGGCAATGACCGGTTTAAATACATTGAGTTCAAAATTACCCTGACTCGCCGCAATACCGATAGTCGTATCGTTCCCCATCACCTGACACGCTACCATCGTGACCGCTTCAGACTGTGTCGGGTTCACTTTACCCGGCATAATCGAACTTCCCGGTTCATTGGCAGGAATAGAAATTTCACCGATACCGCATCTTGGACCCGATGCCAGCCAGCGTACATCGTTGGCAATTTTCATCATATCCGCCGCCAGCGCTTTGAGTGCACCGTGGGTAAAGACAAGTGCGTCATGAGAAGTGAGTGCATGAAATTTATTGGGCGCGGTAACAAAGTCGTGTCCTGTCAGTTCACTCAGTTTTTTCGCCACTCTCTCACCCAGTTCAGGATGTGCGTTAAGCCCTGTTCCGACTGCTGTACCGCCGAGCGCCAGTTCTCTGACCGCATCGAGAGAATCGACAATCATCTTGTGTGACTTTTTGAGCATTTCCACCCAGCCGCTGATCTCCTGCCCCAGTGTCAGAGGCGTGGCATCCTGCAGGTGTGTACGACCGATTTTAACGATATCTTTAAACGCTTCCGC
>JALWRO010000340.1 GCA_027080605.1 Campylobacterales bacterium | reverse complement strand
AGATCATTTTTGACTTTTCGGATATGGTCGGTGATTTTGGAAGCGAAAGCGGCATAGGCTTCGAACGAACCTCCCTTATCGAGTTCCAGTTTCGCAGTGACTTTATTGATGTTTTGATACATGAGCCAGGTTACGACAGAACCTACGAGCAGGACGGAGAGTACTTCCATGGTATTTTTGTTCCTTAATAGGGTGAATTAATCTAACTTTCAAACAATTATACAGAAAATTTGATTTTAAAACAAATTATCACTATAATATCAAAATTTTTAAATTTGAGGGGATACCATGAGTGACTGGACATTACAGAGCTGGAGAGAGAAACCGATTCTGCAGCAACCGACCTATGAAGATCAGCAACTCCTGAAAAATGTTGAAGAGAAACTGAGCAAATATCCGCCGCTGGTATTTGCCGAAGAGGTCAGAAGTCTGAAAAAACAGTTTGCCGATGTAACGGAAGGGAAAGCCTTTTTATTGCAGGGGGGAGACTGTGCCGAGAGCTTTGCAGAGTTCAATGCCGACAATATACGTGATTTTTTCAAAGTCTTTATGCAGATGTCGGTTATTTTGACATTTGCGGGCGGAAAGCCGGTTGTCAAAGTGGGGCGTATTGCGGGACAGTTCGCCAAACCGCGCTCGAGTGATTTTGAAACGATCGACGGCGTGACACTGCCGAGTTACCGGGGAGATATTATCAACTCTATCGAGTTTACAGAAGAGGCGAGAAAGCCGGATCCCTACCGGATGCTCAGTGCCTACAACCAGTCTGCGGCAACACAAAACCTGATTCGCGCATTTGCGAGAGGCGGTTTTGCAGATCTGCGCAAAGTGCACCGCTGGAACCTTGACTTTTCGGCAGGTACAACAGCAGATGCGCGCTATCAGCAGCTTTCAGACAAAATAGAACAGGCACTGGACTTTATGGAAGCGATCGGCATTACCTCTGAAACCAATCCGAGACTGGCACAGACGGTTCTTTATACTTCTCATGAAGCGTTGCTGCTCAATTACGAAGAGGCGCTGACAAGACAAGATTCGCTAAGCGGCAAATATTACGATTGTTCGGCGCATATGCTCTGGATCGGTGACAGAACCAGACAACCCGACGGCGCACATGTCGAATTTCTGCGCGGTGTGGACAATCCGATCGGTGTCAAAGCGGGACCGACAACCACGACCGATGATTTGCTGAAACTGCTCGATACACTCAATCCGGAAAACGAATCGGGTAAAATGAATGTCATTGTACGTATGGGTGCCGACAAAGTGGGTGAATACCTGCCGCCGCTCATTCGTGCGGTAGAGCGTGAAGGCAAAAAAGTACTCTGGAGCTGTGATCCGATGCACGGCAATACGATCAAAACGGCAAGCAGTATCAAAACCAGAGAGTTTCACAACGTACTCAAAGAGGTGGAGAATTTCTTTGCCGTACACCAGAGTGAAGGCACCCATGCCGGCGGTATCCATCTGGAGATGACCGGTAAAGATGTCACCGAATGCATCGGCGGCGGTCAGCAGATCGGCGAGGAGAACCTCTCATCACGTTACCACACCCACTGCGATCCGCGGCTTAATGCCCACCAGGCGCTGGAGCTGGCATTTTTGATTGCCGATACGCTTAAAGCGGCAAAAAAGTAACCGATGCATATCGAACCTGATTGTATCGCGTGTATATTCAATCAGGCGCTGCGGGTCACCAAAGCGCTTGACCTCTCCCCACAGGATGCCAAAAAGCTGCTTGACGAAGCGGCGTGCATGCTTCCTGCATTTTCCCTTGATCTGACACCACCCGAAAACGCGAGACCGATGTATGAAAGATTTTCAGAACTGCTCGGTAAAGAGGATATCTACGATTTGCAAAAAAGAGAAGCGATCGCCAAAGCGGAGTCACTGGTTCCCTATGCGCAGCAGCGTATTGATGAGAGCAGCGAACCGCTGGTGACCGCGGCGAAAATTGCCGTAGCGGGCAATGTAATCGATCTGGCGAGTGAGTTCGAGTATGATCTCGAAGAGGAGATTGCCAATGTTTTGCAGACCCCTTTTGCGGTCGATCAGACTAAAGAACTGGCAGAGCGTATTACAAAGAGTGCAAAGATCGTCTATCTGGCGGACAATGCCGGGGAAAATGTCTTTGACCGCCTCTATATCGCAACGATCAAAAAAATCTGTCCGGAGAGTGAAATTTTCTATTTTGTCAGGAGCCGCCCGATCATCAATGATGTCACGCTGAAAGATATTGAAAATGATCCAATCCATCAGGTTGCAACGGTGGTGGACAGCGGTGTCACGACACCGGGAGTCGTACTTGATGCACTTCATGAAGAGGCAAAAAAACACTTTTTTGAAGCGGATTGCATCATCTCCAAAGGGATGGGCAACTATGAGTGTTTAAGCGATTATAAAGAGGATTCTCTATATTATTTACTGAAAGTAAAGTGTCAGGTCGTCGCCCGATCCCTTGCGTTGCAGCCGGGTGATCTGGTCTGTAAAAGTGCACGCTGAACACCTGCACCAATCCCGATAAAGTAGGTTCTGAATGAGGAAACTCCTGGCTTCTGTTTTCAAATCTTCTTCCTCTAAAAAGCAGTTTCACAAATATATTGTCGTACCGGATTTGCACGGAACTTACAGTGTCTATCAA
>JALWRO010000339.1 GCA_027080605.1 Campylobacterales bacterium | reverse complement strand
ATGCTGTTGTTGATTACCTGCCTGCACCGACTGAAGTTCCTCCTATCAAGGGAACATTGATGGATGATCCTGAAAAAGAGATTCTTGTCGAATCTACCGATGACGGTGCGTTCGCGTCACTGGCATTTAAAATTATGACAGATCCTTTTGTCGGTCAGCTGACATTTATCCGTGTGTACAGAGGTTCTCTTGAAGCCGGTTCTTATGTTCACAATACGACTAAAGACAAAAAAGAGAGAATCGGTCGTATCATGAAGATGCACGCGATCAAACGTGAAGAGATTAAAGAGATCTATGCCGGTGAAATCGGTGCGGTTGTCGGTCTGAAAAACACCACAACAGGTGATACTTTGTGTGATCCTGCGGACAAAGTGGTATTGGAGAGAATGGACTTCCCAGAGCCTGTTATCTCAGTTGCAGTTGAGCCGAAAACCAAAGCGGATCAGGAAAAAATGGGTATCGCTCTTCAGAAACTTGCACAGGAAGATCCGTCTTTCCGTGTTGAGACAGACGAAGAGAGCGGTCAGACAATTATTTCCGGTATGGGCGAGCTGCACCTGGAAATTCTTGTCGATCGTATGATGAGAGAATTTAAAGTCGAAGCGGAAATCGGTCAGCCTCAGGTTGCATACCGTGAGACAATCAGAGATACGGTAGAGCAAGAATACAAATATGCAAAACAGTCCGGTGGTCGTGGTCAGTACGGTCATGTCTATCTGAAACTTGAGCCGTTAGAGCCTGGTGAAGGGTATGAGTTTGTTGATGCCATCAAAGGTGGTACAGTTCCGAGAGAATATATTCCGGCTGTTGACAAAGGTATTCAGGAAGCGATGCAGGGCGGTGTACTTGCAGGATATCCTGTAGAAGATGTCAAAGTAACACTCTATGACGGTTCATACCACGATGTCGACTCTTCAGAGATGGCGTTTAAACTGGCTGCTTCTATGGGCTTCAAAGAGGGTGCGAGAAAAGCGAATGCGGTTATTCTCGAGCCAATGATGAAAGTGGAAGTAGAAGTACCTGAAGAGTTTATGGGTGATGTTATCGGTGACCTTAACAGAAGACGTGGACAGGTTGAAGGTATGGATGAGAGAGCAGGAAACAAAATCGTCAATGCTTTCGTACCGCTTTCAGAGATGTTCGGTTACTCAACCGATCTGAGATCTGCAACACAGGGACGTGCAACATACGCAATGGAATTTGACCATTACGCGGAAGTTCCTAAAAATGTCGCAGAAGAAATCATAAAAAAACGGAATGGATAGTTCCGTATAAATGGAAGAGTCAGGCTTTGCCTGCTCTTCATTTATAGTCATTAGTCGCTCAAAAGTTTAAAACTTATCATTCATAACTCACAACTCAACATTAAAAAAACTGTCCTCGTAGCTCAGCTGGATAGAGCATCGGATTCCTAATCCGAAGGTCTCAGGTTCGAATCCTGTCGGGGACACCAGCTATACCGCTATATTTTCTTTTCCTTCAAACTCTTTTTCGTTGATTTTCTGTACGGCGTATTTTGCCATTTTGTCTGTTTCGACGGCAACGCTTTGTGTCTTTTTGGTCGCTTCGGCGTTAGATTTTGTTTGTCTAGTGACTTCAGAGACAGTTTTACCGATCTCCTCGATCGCTTTTGACTGTTCATGAGAAGCAGTTTCTATTTCATGAATATGTTGTACTGTAGATGAGATATTTTGAATCAACTTATCGTAGCCTTCGATCATCTGGTGGGCAATCTCTTTGCCGTCGGTGGTTTTTCCGGAGGCGAGTTCTACCAGCTCTTTGATTTTGTGTGCCGCTTCTGCACTCTTTGCAGCGAGATTGCGTACTTCACTGGCGACAACGGCAAAACCTTTGCCTGCTTCACCCGCTGTCGCCGCTTCGACGGCTGCGTTGAGTGAGAGGATATTGGTCTGAAAGGCGATCTGGTCGATAACGGAGATTGCTTCATTGATGGCGAGTACCTGTTCATTGATCTCTTCCATCGCTTCGACTGTCTGGGTTGCCAGTGCTTCACCCTGTTTTGCGGAAGTCGTAACATCTTTGGAAAAGTTTGCCATTTTGGTGACATTATCTCTGTTGTGGGTGATATTTTCCGTAATATGTGAGAGCGCTTTATTGACATTTTGCAGAGACGATTCGGTTGTCATAGTCGTTTGATTGACAGCGGCAACATTTTCCAGCAAGATGTCACTGAAACTGTTGAGTTGCAAACTGGTTTTTTTATTTTCGATCAGCATATCGGTAATGACATCTTTGAGCTGGTTGATATGTGCCACCAGTACGGCAAATGCACCGTTGGGTTCAACGTTATCGAGTCGGAGTTTAGTCTTGTAGTTGTGACGTGTATACTCTGCAAGGACAGAGTTGAGTTTACCGAAGTTTTGTTCGGTAGCGGTGAGCATCTCATTGACACTGTTTTTGAACTCGGTGAGTGTCTGACTCTGGGTGTGAGCGGTGATGACTTCGCTGTAACAGCCGTGCTTGGCTTTGTTGATTGTCTGCTGCGCTTTTTCAATGAACGCGCGTTCCTGCTTGTGGTTTTCTTCTATTTGAGAGAGATATGCATTGAAGCTTTCCGCAACCGTGCCCAGTTCATCGTTGCTCTGTACCGTGACACGTTTTGTCAGATCACGGTTTCCGGAAGAGAGCTCTTTGATGACGGCAATCATCTTATGCAGCGGTGCCGACACCAGTTTGTTGAGTAAAAAGAGTACGGCGGCAACCAGCATCAGGGAGAGGAAAATATTGGAAAGTGAGATCATCGTTGTAAAATAGGTGATGTTTTTGTCACTTGCATCCAGCGATACCCGAAGATCCATGACACCGAGCACATCGCCTTCATGAACAGAAGTATGACATATGAGACACTTTTTTTGTGCGATAAAAGGTTTGAGTATTTTCATCTGATGTTTTTTACCGTTGATTTCATGAAGATGCTCTTTTTTTGAGAGAAAAACTTTGAGAATCTCGGGATCGGAGGTAAATGCTTCATGAAGTCCAAAATCGTTGATAATATTTTTTGATTTTGCAATATGCAGAAAGTCGACGTTTGGAAGCTTTTTGGCCTGTTTCTCCGCATCCTGTACATACTCCGGTACACCGGAGAGCATACTGTTTGTCATAGACTGGTAGATGGATTCGCTGAGTACTTTGAGGTTGCTCTTGACTACTTTTTCCAGTTCCTGTTTTGCTCCGCTGAATGAGAGTGTTGTGACAAGTGCCACAAAAACGATGACAATACTCCCAAGATAGAGCAGAAATTTGCGACTGATACTATTTTGATATTTTTTTTTCTCTGACATATAAACCGTCCCGTAGTACTTGATTTCTTATTAGATTTGGTAGAAATATCGGCAATGTCGATTTTTTATTTATATGTATATAAGAGCTATAATAATAAAATATAAGCAATTTTTTAAAAAAGGTTTTGCGTGAAAAAAACTCTCTGGGGTTTAATGTTACTGGCGACAACGCTTTTTGCCGGTGAGGTTAAAATTGCCGTTGCGGCAAATGTTAGTTATGCGATCGGAGATTTGATCAAAGCGTTCAATGTTCTCTATCCAGATACCAAAGTCCAGGTATTACTCGGAAGCAGTGGTAAGCTGACTGCACAGATTCAAAATGGTGCACCGTTTGGACTTTTTATGTCTGCAAATATGAAATATCCTGAAGCACTTTACAAAAGCGGCATGGCAGTGACACGACCGATGGTCTATGCACAGGGTGCTCTGGCATTGCTTAGTAGTGGAAAATATCCGGTTTCAAAAGGCTTGGAAGTTCTGACAGATTCGAAAATCGGTAAAATCGCCATCGCCAATTCCAAAACGGCGCCTTACGGCAAAGCGGCAGTAGAAGCGTTACAAAAAAGCGGTATTTACGACAGTGTCAAGCGTAAATTTATCTACGGTGAGTCGGTTTCCCAGACGGTCACCTATGCTGTCACAGCTGCCGACATAGGTTTGGTGGCGAAGTCGGCGCTTTTTTCACCGAAGATGCGGCGATTTCAGGAGGGACGCCACTGGATAAGTGTCGATCCAAAGCTTTATACACCGATCAGCCAGGGGATTGTCATTTTGAAACAGGGTGAAAAAGATCGGGAAGTGGCTGCTTTTTATGCGTTTATTTTCAGTAAAACGGCGGCAGATATTTTTTTGAAGTACGGATATACGCTGCCGTGAGTAAACTTTCCGCCACTGTGGTTTCAATTACTTCTTATGAAATGCTGAGTATTGTGACATTTGACGTCTGCGGACACACTTTGCAGATGATGAGTCTCGATATGCAAAAGAGACTTCATGAAGGGGACAAAGTCGTGCTCGGTATCAAACCGTGGAGCGTGGCGCTGGTACATAAAAAGGTGGAACAGAGCAGTTTTACCAATCAGATTTTAGCGAAAGTGGTACGGATCGAAGAGGGGGAATTGCTGACGCGCGTAGTCCTGGAAGTGGGTGAAGAGAGGCTGGAGTCGGTGATTCTGCGTCAAAATGCGGCTGATCTCGCACTTCATGAAGGGGATGATGTTGTTGCGGTTATTCCGGTGGGAGATATCTCGGTGGCAGAGGTGACAGATGTTTGAGATTTTGAAAAATATCGATATGGAACCGTTTATACTCTCCTTTAAACTGGCATTGACGACGACTGTTATTCTTTTTCTCATTGCATTGCCGTTTGCCTGGTACCTTTCACAGACAAAATCGAAAGCCAAACCCTTTTTGGAAGCGGTCAGCGCATTGCCGATTGTGCTGCCGCCGTCGGTACTGGGGTTTTATATCCTCTGGGCGCTTTCCCAAAACTCACCTGTAGGTGCTTTTTTTGAACGCTATTTCGACCTGAAACTGGTTTTTTCATTTCCGGGACTGGTGGTGGCAAGTTGTCTCTACTCCTTTCCGTTTATGCTACAGCCGCTGCAGAGCGGTTTTGAGGGGTTGAACCGGCGGATGCTGGAGGCGGCGTATGTGAGCGGTAAAAGTAAGTTTGAGACGGTGATGCGTGTGGCGATTCCCAATATCAAACCTTCACTGCTGACGGCGCTGATCGTGACGTTTGCCCACACTGTCGGTGAGTTTGGCGTTGTGTTAATGGTGGGTGGCAGTATTCCCGGTGAAACCAAAGTGGCGAGTGTCGCGATCTATGAGTATGTAGAAATCATGGACTATACCACGGCGCATATCTACAGTGCTATCATGGTACTGCTCAGTTTCGCGGTATTGCTGGCGGTTTATCTATTTAACCAGAAGCAGGGCAACCGGCTCTCGACAGGGGTGTAGATGATCCGTATCGAGGTGCAAAAAGCGTTGCTGGGTGCAGCAGGTACTATGCCCATGATGATTTCTCTGGAAATCAAAGAAGGGACTTTTCTGGCGATTGCCGGAGAGAGCGGGAGCGGGAAAACGACCTTTTTGCGCATACTGGCGGGTCTGGAAGAGGCTGCGGGGCAGATCAGCGTTTCGGGTGAACGGTGGCTGGACGGCAAATTTTCTCTTCCACCTCAGAAACGGCGTATAGGGTTTGTATTTCAGGAGTATGCTCTTTTTGACAATATGAGCGTCGAAGAGAATCTGCTTTTTGTCAATCGTGACAAAGCATTGGCGGAGCACTTGCTGAAGATGACCGGACTTCATGAATTGCGAAAACGTTATCCCAACGCTCTCAGCGGCGGGCAGAAACAGCGTGTTTCCCTTTGTCGCGCTATGATGAACCGTCCGAAAATTCTCCTGATGGATGAACCGCTCTCCGCACTCGATCCCGCCATGCGCACAAAACTGCAGCATGAAATTTCCCAGCTCCACAAAGAGTTTCAGACCACCACAATCATGGTCAGTCATGATCCCAGCGAAATTTACCGGCTGGCGGAGAGGGTGGTGGTTTTTGAACATGGTAAAATAGTCTGCGACGGTACCCCTTCAGAGATCTTGCTGCAGACGAGCGGAAGTCAGAAATTTTCGTTTGAAGGAGAACTTCTGGAGATACGCAAAGCCGACCTGCTTTATGTTGCAATCGTCTCCATCGGACAGCAGCTGGTACAGGTGGTCATATCGCAAAGCGATGCGGAAAAACTGCAAGTCGGTACGATGGTACGTGTCAGCACCAAAGCGTTTCACCCGACGATAAGCGTATAGTTTCCAGCCCTGGAACCGACGGCTTTAGCTTCGTGTCCGGTCACTTTCGGGTAGCGTTGTACTCTTTGAGGTACCAGTAGTAGATGGTATTTTCGTAACCTGCGCTGAAAAATCCGTCTTCATCGAAAAATTTGATGGTCGAGGGAATCGCCTTGTGTCCTTTAAGCAGATGCAGTTTGCGTCCGCTTTGGATGTCGAAAAGCTGCAGGTTATTGTTTTCGTCAGCGGAATAGACACCGAGTTTGCCGCTGGGACTGAGTCCGACACTATAGACCAGAAAGTTACTTTTGATGGTATAGGGTGCGCCGTTTTTGGGGTAAACGGCGACGCGGCGATCCTGTCCTGCGGTGATGATCGTTCCGTTTTGCATAGCGAGTTTGTAGATATTGTCAAGGTTGCGCTCTTGGGAGGTATCGAGAATTTTCCCCGTTTTGACATCCATCAGTGTGACACGTCCACTTTCACTGGCGGAGGCGAGTATTTTTTTATCTTCGCTGAGAACCATGTCGGAAAAGGCGCTCTCTTCAAGATGGTGTCGGTAAACACGATAGTTGTCGTCGAGTGTATAGCGAATCACATCGTATCCGAGTGTGCCGAATATGAAGTTGGTATCGTCTATAAAACGTGCCTCTTTGACTGCCAGTTTGTTTGCAACAGTGATGAGAGGCTTTAGTTTGATCCCGTCATGAAGCCAGACGCGCCGGTATCCTTCTGCGGCAGTAGAGACGATGAGTGTTTTGCCGTGCATCCTGTCCACACTCAATACTTTCACATTGACAAAGCTATCTTTACCGGTTGGCATCGGAGGTATGAAGATTTCACCGCTTTTTTGACGGGTGTTGAGGTCAAAGATTTCAACAGATCCTTCATCGTTGGCTACATAGAGTTTCATCCCGTCGATCACAAAATCATTCACCAGCCCTCTGGCGTGCATGACAAACGCAGGCTTGATTTCCCTTGCCAAAAGTGTGGAAACAGTAAAAAAAAGAAGCAGGTGCAGTAGTTTCATGAACTCATTTCATATAAGTTTTTTTGATAAAAAATTATAGCATAATTTCAGGGAGAAGTGAAAGAAGAGAGAGTCTGAAAAGATCAGACTCAGTGTAAGAAGTTAGTGGTGACCGTGTTCCTCTTTTTCAGCCGTTTTGGCTGCTTCTTTGGATTTTGGTGCTTTTTGCGGTGCGAAGTCCTCTGTTTCGAGACCTGCTTTGCAGTTGCTGTAGTTGTCCGCGCAGCGATCAACACATCTGGTATCACTGCCGTACTTAACAGAACAGTCACCCATACAACGGTTATATTTCATATCACATTTGTGTGATGAAGCCCCATGTGAAGCCAAAAGCAGGCTTGATGAGAAGAGTGCAATTGTGAGAAGTAGTTTTTTCATAAGTGTCCTTTTAATTTTGAATAATAATATATTATATCGGTTTTTTATTTAATTAGTCTTATTTTCTGCATTGACCGCTTTTTGAATACCCTGTATAAGCTGTTTGAAAATGGATTGAATTTCACCGCTGTCACCGAGTGCCTGCTGAACGGTATTGGCAAAATCTTTACCGAGTGTCTGTGCGTAACTTTTCCCGACAGCCAGATAGAGTGCTTTTTTTGTTTCAAACATATTGACCCGCCACCCTTTGTCACTTTTTTGCATTTTTGTTTCAAACGATACCGTAGCTTTGTCGTGACTGAGTGGTGAAAAATCTTTCAGTACCAGTGTGGTCGGCACTGTTGCTTCATCCCCTTTGATGATAGGATCGTCAAATTTGACATCGGCTATTTTGATTTTAGTATGCAGTTTTGCCGCTTCCGTATCCTCTTTGAGGGTGAGTTTAGCGGCTTTGTTCGGTTCCTGCGCTTTTTCCGCCAGCCAGAAGTCGTAGGCAACACCTGACGGTCGGTCAGTTTTGGAAGCACATCCGGCAAAGAGCAGCAGTGTAACGGGTAAGAGGTAACGTAACTTCATGAGAAAAATCCTTTTTGTCAATAATAACTATTAAAGTATATAAAAAAATTACATATTAATTTTAATCTAAAAAAACAATTAAAATTTTATCTCCACTTGACGATAATGTAGAATACTGTTAACAAAAAGAGTCTTTATGGTAGTAAAAAGATTACATTTCAGGGTTCACGACGACGAAGAGTGCAGCTGCGGATCTCTGGTTGCGCTGGAAAGCGGAAAGGAGATTCCGTTTGAGATAAAGCGCATCTTTTATATATACGGCGTGGATTATACACAGACACGGGGTGCGCATGCGCACAGAAAATCCCGGCAGGTGCTGGTGTGTGTGCACGGCAGTTGTGAGATCGTACTTCATGACGGCAGTAGCTATGAAAGCATTGTGCTCGATATGCCGGATAAGGGTGTTGTGCAGGAACCTCTTGTCTGGGGTGAAATGAAGCACTTTTCCAGTGATGCTGTTTTAATGGTCTTCTCTGATTCCTCCTACGATCCTGCTGACTATATTCGTGATTATGATGAATTTTTGCAACTGACAGGTGTCGCTTCATGAAGATCGTGCGTTACAGCGAGGCGCTGACGTACGCCTGGAATGACTTTTTACGCAATGCCAAAAATTACCATTTCTTTTTTCATCGTGACTATCTCGCCTACCACGGGGATCGTTTTAAGGATTTTTCCCTGCTGATTTACGACGATAAAGAGAAGCTAATTGCTCTTTTGCCCGCCAACAGAGAGGGTGAAACGCTCTGGACACATCAGGGATTGACATATGGCGGTCTTCTGGTCAACGACAATATGAAAATGGAGACGATGCTGGAGATTTTCGATGCATTGAAAACTTATCTTCATGAAGTGGAAATTCAAACAGTTATCTATAAGACAGTTCCCTATATTCACCATCTCAAACCGGCGGAAGAGGATCGCTATGCGCTGTTTATTCAAAATGCACAGCTGATACAGCGTGATGCGGGGGCGGTGATCGATCTGCAAAAACCTGTCAAATACTCCAACGGGCGCAAGTGGAGTTTGAAAAAGGCGAAAAAAGAGGGCTTTGAGATCGAAGAGAGCCGGGATTTTGCACTCTTCTGGGATCTTTTGGAAGCGATTCTTAAGCAGCAGCACGACTCCAGACCGGTACACTCTCTGGAAGAGATTACCCGGCTCAATGCACTTTTCCCGGAAAATATACGACTCTATCTGGTGCGAAAGGAGGGTAGATTGCTGGCAGGGGGTATTACCTTTGACAATCCGGAGATCACCCATTTGCAGTATGTCGCAAACTCCAACGAAGGCAGAAAAATCGGTGCGCTGGATCATCTCATCGACTTTCTTATTCATGAAAGAAAAGAGAGGGGCAAGCGCTTTTTCGATTTTGGTACCTCCAACGAAGAGAACGGACGGGTGCTAAATCGCGGGTTAATTGACCAGAAAGAGCGTTTCGGAGCGCGTGTCGTGGTCAACGATCGTTACGAGTGGAGGCTTTCATGATCCCTTTTCTTGATTTGAAATCGATCAATGCACCCTATATGGAGGAGATGTCCCGGGCAGCGAACAGGGTTATCGAGAGCGGGTGGTATATTTTGGGAAAAGAGGTTGGTGCTTTTGAGTCCCAGTTTGCAGAGTATTGCGGCGTAAAACATGCCATAGGGGTTGCCAGCGGACTGGATGCGTTGCAACTGATTTTCCGTGCGTATAAAGAGATGGGTGTCATGAAAGAGGGCGATGAAGTGATCGTTCCCGCAAATACCTATATCGCTTCCATACTGGCGGTGAGTGAAAACGGTCTGGTACCGGTATTGGTGGAACCGGATATGGAGAGTTACAATATCGACCCGGATTTAATTGAAGCCAAAATCACCCCGAAAACCAGAGCAATTCTTGCCGTACACCTCTATGGACAGAGCGCCGATATGAGCCGTATTAATGCAATTGCCCAAAAACACAATCTCAAAGTGGTGGAAGATGCCGCGCAGGCGCACGGGGCAACACACCGGCAAAAGCGTGTCGGAGCGCTGGGAGATGCGGCGGGGTTCAGTTTCTATCCGGGGAAAAATCTGGGTGCGCTGGGAGACGGCGGTGCGGTCACGACCGGTGATGATCTGCTGGCGGAGACGATCTGGACGTTGCGTAACTACGGTAGTGAAAAGAAGTATCATAATCTTTACAAGGGGCTTAATAGCCGTCTGGATGAGATACAGGCGGCGATGCTCTGCGTCAAACTTCCCCGTCTCGACGGTGCCAATGCAAGGCGTGGCGGTATTGCCCAAACCTATCTTCATGAAGTGGGAAATCCGGAGATTGTGTTACCGAGAGTGATGCCCGGCAACCGGCATGTGTGGCATCTTTTTGTGGTGCGTTGCAAAGAGCGTGAAGTGTTACAGCG
>JALWRO010000338.1 GCA_027080605.1 Campylobacterales bacterium | reverse complement strand
TATCTATACTGTATGTGTATTTTGGTAACATTTTGTCTTTATTCGCAAATAGGACAAAATGTAACCGTAACTAATAAAAATACAAATAGTCTCATAAAAAACCGGTTTTCTCTTAAATCTTTTTCCAAAACATCCGATACTAAAGACAATATTTTTACTTTTAAAGGGTTTTTATGCAAGATTATCGACCTCCAGGCAAGAGCTTCTTTTCCCGACTTTTGAGCTTTTTGTTTTTCATGTTTATCCCGCTTTCCGTACATGCTGTGAGTCTTCAGCTTGACGGAACACGTACGGTGGTCAGCGGAACGGATTGTCAAAGCGGTGCGAAGTATCGTTTCGGTACATCCACCACTTACAACGGCACACCGATCGATCTCTATGTCGAAGTCGAAGATGCGGACAACGACTACACCGGGGGAGAGTGTGTCTTTGTCAAAGACGGCACGCTTGCCACCAGACTGCGCGATACCGATGCTGCGGAAAACGAAGCGCATGAGTCCTATAAAATCACGCTCGTTGAACACGGTACGACAACCCCTGTCAAAGTGGACAGGCTGATGATTACGGCATTTGACCTCGATACCAACTACAACCGGGATATCGATACGGACGATGTCTATATCGACGCGCCGGACGGTACCTACATCTCCGGTAACAGTCGAGTCAATTACGCCGAAGGAACCTACAGCGGTAACTATAATGTCAAAATGATCGGCTGGGACGGCGGGAACTGTGACGATACCCAAAGCAATCCCGATCCAACATGCCGTGCCAGTTCCATCTGGGTCAACGGTTCGGCGGCAAATGAGGTCTCACAGATCAGAGTCCGGGTACAAAACGATAATGCTTACGGCGACCGACCGACCGATTCGGAAAATATCGGTTTAAACCGACTCATCCAGCTCTCATTCCAAATCGAAGATTTTTCGGCGCTCTTTACCGGACAAAAAGAGTACGGTGACGCACCGGCTTCCTATGGAGGTGCGGGAGCAAAACTCGACGGTACCGTGATACTCGGAAACGGACTTCCGGCGGATACCGAAAGCAGTTACCATGCAAGTAACGATGCCGCGTGGGACGATACACACGCCGAAAATGATGAAGATGCGGTCAAGGTAAACGGCAGCACGCTTCAGGGACAAAGCTTTGCCGACGGGGACAGTGTCACGCTGCAGATCACCACGTACGGCAGCGGGTATCTCAACGGCTGGTTTGACTGGAACAGAGACGGTGATTTTGACGATGCGGGTGAGCATGTTATCTCCGACGAAACGATTACCAACAACGGTGAGAGCAGTACTTCCGCAAGCAGCGGTATTACCATGACAACCAAAACTATTACCGTACCTGCCAACGCCAGAAACGGAAAAGTGTTTGCAAGGTTCCGTTACAGTGCGGCAAGCGGTCTCTCCGCTTCTGCTGACAGCGACGAAAAAGGCGAAGTGGAAGATTATGCCGTAACACTCACCGGTGCGGGTACGATCAGCGGCAAAGTCACCACTCCCGACGGAAGCGGCATCGCCGGTGTTACCGTTTTCCTTACCGACGGCACAGGAACAGCGCTGACAGATATCGACGGAAACGATATGACCGTACAGACAGATGCCGACGGAACCTACCGTTTCAGCGATGTACCGACCGGTACCGTTGTTATTCATGAAACCAACCCTGCCGGATACAATTCCGTCAGCGATACAGAGGGTGCCAACGACGACAAAATCACCCTCTCTGTCGCGGCAGACACCGCTTATAACGATAATAATTTTGTCGATACCCTTCCGACAGGAACGATCTCCGGAAGAGTCACCGACGATCACAACAACCCGCTTTCCGGCGCGGTTGTAACACTCTGGGAAAATGACGGCACTACACCTACACCGGCAAAAGACAATGCCGGTAACGACCTCTCTCCTGTTACCACCGATGCAAGCGGTACATTCAGCTTTGGCAATATCACTATCGGAGACTATATGCTCAAAGAGCAAAATCCTTCGGGATATGTTTCGACAGACGATACGGCGGGAGATGACGAAACACAAAACAGCAGCAAAACCGACGATACTATTCCCGTTCAGACCACCGCCACGGCAGCGGATGATACCGATAACCGATTTATCGACCGTCTTGCCAAAGGTGAAGTAAGCGGAAAAGTGACCACACCCAAAAACAGACCTATTCCCTCCGTTACACTCTCCATTGTCGATGCTTCCGGCAATATCGTACACGATACCGACGGTGCAAATCTGACAACACAGACAGACAGTAACGGAAACTATACATTCCATAAAGTACCTCTGGGCAGTTACACGATCCTGGAAAACGATTTACCGCACTACAGCTCTGTCAGTGATACAGACGGTGCCAACGACAATCAAATACACTTCAGCATGACACACGATGCGGAGTCGATTCCCGGAAACAACTTTGTCGATTCGATCGCGGGTATCGCCGGAATGGTCGAAGACTCCAACGGAAATCCGCTGGCAGGGGCGATAATTCGTCTGGTAAAAAGCGACTATACCCGCGCGCAGGATGTATCCGGAAACCTGGTGGCGGATATCAACACCACCGCAAACGGAACATTTCTCTTTGAAAATCTTGCGGCGGGAGACTACTTCCTGCTCGAAATAGATCCGGCAGGCTACTTCTCCGTCAACGATACCGCGGGAGATGATGAAGAGCCTTCCAATGTCGATGATGATAACAAAATCAACGTGCACCTTGTCACCGGGGAACTGGATGAAGATAACGTTTTCACCGACCGGTCTCTCTCGCAAATCAGCGGATTTGTCTTTGCCGATACCACCGGTGATGCACACGGCGATACACCGATCTCCGGAGTTTCCATAGCGCTGAACAGTTGTCAGTCAGGCGGTTACCACGCCTCAGCCGTCACAGAGGGTGACGGAAGCTACCGCTTTACGGAGCTGCAGCCGGGATGTTATGTGATCACGGAAACAGACAAAGAGGGGTACATCTCACTTCATGATACGGATACCGACAACGACAACAATATCACCGTCACACTGGGAGAAAACAGTCTCGACAACCAAAACTTTACCGACCAGCCCTCTCTGCAAATCAGCGGTACGGTTCGCGCAGATATGAACTTCGACAACACTACGGACAAAGGGCTGGAAGGTGTCATCATCAGCCTTCTGGACAGCAACGGCACACTCTTGCAAACTGTCAAAACCGCTGCTTACGGTATCTATCGTTTCAGCGGTATCGCTCCGGGACACTACACCGTCAAAGAGACCGATCCCAAAGGTTTTGTCTCTATCGGAGACCGTGACGGGGAGAATGACAACCGCATCTCTTTCACACTTGCAGAGACAGATCTCACCCATCTGGATTTCAAAGATCAGAAACGCATCACGGTATCGGGGACAATCAAAGTCGATACCGACGGCGACAAAAGAGTCGATACCGTACTTCCGGGCGCGGAGCTGGTACTTCTGGATGAAAACGGAAACATCATACAGACCACCACAACCGATAGCAACGGAGGATACAGTTTCAGCGGATTGAAACCGGGTGAGAGTTACACCGTCGAAATCAAAGAGAAACCGGGCTATGAACCGCTCGGCGACGCAGACGGTAACAATGACCAGAAGATCACCATCGATATTCCGCTGAACGATCTGGGAGATATTACCGGGCAGGATTTTGAAGAGATGGCAACCGCGCCGCAATATATTTTGCTGACCAAAAGCGCAGGAAAAAAAGAGACGCATATCGGCGCTTTCGTTCCTTATACGATCACGGTGGAAAATATCGACGACACCTATACCTATGCAAACCTCACCGTGGAAGATACCCTTCCGGCAGGTTTTATCTATGAAAAAGGTTCGGCGCGTATCCACTATGCAAATGCAACACAAAAGCTTCAGACAACGGGGAATAAAAAAGTGCTCTTCGGTGCTTTTGTACTCAAGCCTCATGAAAGTGCGACAATTACCTACCTGCTCAAAGTGAGTGTCTCCGTCGCAGCGGGCAGACACACCAACACCGCCGTCGCTGTACAAAACGGTGAAGTCGTCAGTAACAGAGGCAGTGCCGATGTAATCGTCACCTCCGACACATTCGCGGACAATGCCGTCGTAGTCGGAAAAGTGTTTGAAGATATCAATGCCAACGGCATTCAGGATCAGGGTGAAAAGGGTATTCCGGGAGTACGCATCGCCACGGCAACGGGTATGCTAATCGAAACCGATGCTTTCGGAAGATACCACCTCGCCGATGTCGAAAGCGGCGGTTTCGGAGGAAGAGGCAAAAATATCATCCTCAAAATCGATCCCGCAACCCTGCCGGAAGGTGCCCGGTTTACGACAGAAAATCCGCGTGTTTACCGTATTACGGCGGGACAGTTGAACACTATTAACTTCGGTGTGCAGTTGCCGAAACAAAAAGCCTTCTCCAGAGAGGTGGAACAGGTCAAAACAAAAACGGTCAAAGTTTATCAACCCGTCACCAAACAGGTGAAACTGGGCGCCATCTATTTCGATTCCGACCAGTCCTGTATTCGTCCCGATCAGGTCAAATCGCTCAGAAAGATAGCCCGGAAACTGCGTAAACTTGACGGCGGGAAAATCGTCATAGAGGGCAATACCGACGCCAGAGCGCCTGTCTGGTACAACAAAAAACTGGCATACAAACGGGCACAGAGTGTCTACAGAGAACTCAAACATTGTCTCGGCGACAAAGAGATCGGCAAAGTGGAAGTGACCTATTTCGACTGTGACAGAGAAGTCAAGTTTGATCCCAAATATGACTGGTGGGGCAAACCGAACATCCCGCGCACCAAAAAAGAGTGTACACAATTCGGTCTGACCAAAAAAGAGTGCGCCAAAGCGCTTAAACGAAAAGAGGGAGGTGCTTCATGAAACAGATTAAAAGAAACAGCTATGCCGGTTCTGTGACGGGAACGCTCCTTCTTGCCGCCCTCCTTTTTCAAAGTGCCGGGGCAAACGCACATTACGATGTAGAAATTGTCGATAAAGGAGAGTGCGACCCGATTGCCGAGAACGACAGACCGAGCAAGGGAATGCAGCAAAACCGACGCGTCGATGTCTCTGTCACCCAGAAGGTTATGGAGCTGAAAACCGTCCCAAAAAAGGTGAAGATCAAAACCAGACAATACCTCAAAGACGGCGGTGTGATCTGGGCAACCAGTGATCCTCTGGCGGTGGAACCGCATCTGGATATTATGACCGCAGCGGTGATTCCGCTTGCGGAGACCAAAAATATACAACCGGTTTCGTTTTATACCTATACCAACTATAGCGATTTTATCGACCGTTACGCGCTGCTAATCTATAAAGTGGATGCAGAGGGTCATCGTCAGCCGCTCAAACTGCTCGAAGGCAAAAAACTGCCTCATGAAATCCTCTGGGAAATCGATGAAGCAAAAAATCTTCACTTTCAGCCGGGCGATTCACTGAAATATATCCTGCGTGTCTATGACAAAACGGGACACTATGATGAAACTGCGCCCAAGTCGATACTGCTGACAAAAGAGGGCAAAGCTTCCAAAGAGGATTACGAAGCGCAGATTTACGGCAGAACCAGCCTGAAAACACGCAGCATTCCGGTCAACGGTGCAAGGGTGCGCGTTTACGGGAACGGTATTCCCAAAGACAATATTCTCAACATTGACGGCACCGATGTCCGCGTCGATTCGGAAGGCAAATTTGTCTATGAAAATATCAAAAAGCCGGGTACCTATAAAATCCCCGTTCAGATTATGGATGCGAAGGGGAATATTTACAGCAAAGATTTGGGGCTTAAAGTCAAAGCAAACCATATTTTCATGGTAGCACTGGCAGATGTCACGATGGGACAAAACAGTATCTCCGGAAATATCAAACCGCTGGCATCGGATGAGCACTACAATGAAGATATCTTTGTGGACGGGCGTGTGGCATTTTACCTCAAAGGGAAGATCAAAGGCAAATACCTCATCACCGCGCAGATGGATACCAAAGAGTCCGATATCAAAGATATGTTCAAAAATATCGACAAGAAAGATCCGAAATCGATTTTCAGACATCTCGATCCGGATCGTTACTACTATGTGTACGGCGACGACTCGACCGGTTACAAAGATACCGACTCGCAGGGGAAACTCTACGTCAGTTTGGCATGGGACAAATCCAAAGCGGTCTGGGGCAACTTCAACACTGCCATCAGCGGCAATGAATTTGCCACCGTCAATCGTTCACTCTACGGTGCCAAACTGCAATACTCCTCGATGGATATTACCAAATACGGGGACAACAAAACCGATGCGACACTCTACGCCAGTGCGGCGCAGAGCAGTTATGCACACAACGCTTTTGAAGCGACAGGCGGCAGTCTCTACTACCTCAAACATGACGATATCGTCACCGGCAGTGAAAAAGTGTGGGTAGAGGTACGAGCCAGAAACAGTGAACGTGTCGTCGAAAAGATCCTCCTTCAGCGCGACAGGGATTACTTGATCGATGAATTGCAGGGGCGTATTATCCTCAAGCGACCGCTCTCACCCTATACGGCAGGTACGCACGGTCCTTCGATCATCAAAGACCAGCCTCTCGACGGCAACCGGGTTCTGCTCCAGGTCGATTACGAATATATTCCGCAAACCGTCCATAAAGAGGAGAGTACTTTCGGCGGGCGAATCAAACAGTGGCTGGGTGATGTGCTGGGTATCGGCGCGACATACAGTCATGAAAATCGTACACAGCAGGATTATGAAGTCAAAGGTGCCGATGTCACGCTTCGTACCGGTAAAAAGAGTTATATCAAAGCGGAATTTGCACAGAGCAAAGCGCTTCAGGCACACGGTGCCAGTTTTGTATCGCACGACGGAGGACTTACATTTCAGCAGACAGAAGCGGCAAACAGCCAAAACCGTACCGACGGAAATGCCTACGGTATAGAGGCGCAGGTCGATCTTTCCGACTTTGGATCGATCGACCGTAACACTTCCGCGACACTCTGGTACAAAAAACGGGAAGCGGGCTTTTCACAATCTGCCCTCGGAGATACCGAAGAGACCACCGATTACGGACTCGAAGCGGAAACCGAAGTAGGCGCAAATGCCGCACTCAAAGCACGTGTGACCGCACTCAAAAAATCACTTCATGAAGAGCGAACCGCCAGCCTCGAAGCGGATTACCGCTATAAATCGGCGACTGTCGGTGCGGAAGTCAGAGGTATCGACGAACGCCTTTCGGGACACACAACCGGAAAAGGCACCCTGGCAGGTATTCGGGCACAGTACGATGTCAACTCCTTCTTCTCACTCTATGTTTCAGGACAGACCACCCTCTCCCACAGCGGCACCTATCTGAAAAATGATCTGGTCACACTCGGTACCGATCTGCGGATGAAAAAGTGGACGGTCAACTTGGAGGGAAGTACCGGAGACAGAGGAAACGGCGCAAAAATCGGTGTCGATTACGCCTACAATCCGTACCATACATTTTATACCAGTTATGCGATCTCGACAGACCGGACACAAAGCGGTGCGGATACAAACATTTTCACCATCGGTCAGAAAAACCGCATTACCAGCGCTCTGGATGTCTATACCGAACACCAGTTCAGCCACAGCAGCAAAACGGCAGGCGTGGCACAGACTTTCGGGCTCGACTACGCTTTTACGCGGTATCTCATCTCCAGTCTGGTCTATAACCGCACCGATCTCGACAGCGGTACGAAAAGAGACAGCATATCAGCTTCCCTGCATTACGGCACCAAAAAGGTCAAAGCAGACACCAAACTGGAGTATCGTATCGACAAAAACGGCGTTACAGAGACCAAACAGTATCTGACGGCAAACAAAATCCGCTACAAAGCTTCCCCTTCCTGGAGTGTAATGGGAAAATTCAACTATGCCAAAACAGTGGACCAGACGCCTTCCGACAACGATGCCAAATTTGTCGAAGCCGGTGTGGGATTTGCCTACCGCCCGGTGGAAAACGCACGTTTTAATCTCATCGGAAAATATACCTTTATCTATGATATTCTCAGTGCCGCACAGATACCGCAAAAAGCGGACGAGAAGTCGCATATCCTGACGACAGAACTCTCTTACCAGCTCAACCCGCGCTGGACAGTCGGTTCAAAAGTGGGATTGAAAAAGTACCAGACCAGACTTGTGCGAAACAGCGGTCAGTGGTACACCAGCCAGATACTCCTGACGGCGCTGCGTCTGAACTACCACATCATCCGCGAATGGGACGCAATGCTTGAGGGGCACTATATGGATCAGAGAGATGACGGATACCGAAAAGGTGTGCTGATCGCCCTTTACAAACATATCGGCGACCATATGAAAATCGGTGTCGGTTACAACTTCAGCGACTTTTCAGATGACCTGACCCTGCTGGACGACTATACCGCACAGGGCTGGTTTATCAACGTGATCGGGAAATATTAGTGCGACAAAGGGAAACCAATCCCTTTTGTCCGCTACTGCTGATGCACATTCTCCACTTCGCACCCTTCGGTGGTACAGAAGCGGGAATCTTCCCCGTCTGAACCGCCGAAACTTGACCAGTCAATCTCTTTGAGATTTGCCAGACGCTTTTCATACTCCTCTTTGGTAATTCCCTCATAAGGCATCTGCTCATAGGCACCTTCATCCGTATGGGGAAGCATCGAAACACTTTTGATCACCGGTGCAAACTGCGCCAGCATATGGGCGATCTGATCACCCTCGCGCTCTTTGTCGAAATAGACGGTACAGCTGACCATGTTGTCGCTCCACTCGCGCTGCAGCATTGCCAGAAAAGCGAACTGTTCCCAGGCTGAGACTTCGGTTGCCTTGCGGGTTTTGCCCTGATCGATCGGAAATTCGAACACCATCGTATTTTCGCTGTAGTGATCCTTTTCATGAGGCACACCCGCATCCGTAAGCACTTTGCAGATCGGTGTATCTTCCCCGACACGGATACGGCGGATGGCGTATTTGAAGGTAGGAAAGTGCATACCGCTGGAGACACCGGCAAGCTGACTGACGGTACCGGAAGGTTTGATCGTCGTGACACGGATCGAGACGGGAATACCCGCTTCTTTGGCAAGTTTTTCATTCTCTTCCCGAACAATTTTATACCCCTCGCGCAATCGTCTGGTAAGCTGTGCCGCGCCGATCAACTCCAGATAGTCCGCGACACCCGACAGACTCACACCGATTCTTCTATTCCTGGCGACAATGGCATTGGTTTCCGTGCGGTGGCTGGGCAACAGAGAGACGGTGGAAGCATAAAAAGTAGCATAACGAAGCGCCTGATAAAAACGTGCTTCACTTTCGCAAAGTGTCGGAAAAACTTCTGCCAGATTACAGAGTTCGAAACTCTCCAGGGGGATCTCCGAGCAGGGATTGCTCAACCAGGCGTTGTCTTTCATCTCTTTGCCGAAACGCCCGTACTTTTGCATATTGATCAAATTGCAGATACCCGGTTCGCCGTTGTTTTTGATACGTCGTGCAATCTGCGGAATCTTTTCGAAATCCTCTGTTTTGGAGAGGATGACGGTATTGTTACTCATCCACCCTATTTCGGCGCGTTCGGGATTCTTTTTGTAGTTTTTGAGGTCAAGGAATGTCCTGTCATCCGGCTCTCCCAGCGCTATCTCCGCACTTCGGCGCACATTGCCCGCCACGACACACGCACCGATGGCATTGAAAATATCGGCAACGGTTCTGGTCGTATCATACTCCCCGTCACAGTAGTCGTCGAGAGACTTCTCCAGTCGCCGGTGCAGTTGTTTCAGCGGTTCCGGTCCGCTCGCCTTGCCGCCAAATCCTTTGATCGGCGCGCCGTAGGGTCTGATCTTGCTGTAATCGAAGGTGTACCACTCGCCCCCTTTGGTATAGGCTTCGATCAGCAACCGGACACTCTCTACCCACCCTTCCCTTGAATCGGGTATGACGAAGGGAACCGGTAACTCCTTTTTCGGTTTGACGGCATCCCCTTTCCAGGCGGTATTGAACCCGACACCGACACCGCACATCAACGCATCCATTGTCCACTCTGCGGCCAGAGAAAGGTCGGTCGTATCGACGGCACCGCAATTGTTGAGCGCCATCGATCCGCGTTTGTAAACATACTCCGTTCCCATCGCCCAGAGTCCGCGTCCCGGCGGCAGAAACTCCATACGAAACATCGCATGGGCAAAATCGAGCGCAAACGCCTGCCACTCCTCATCGACAAAACGCAGACCGTTCAAAACATAGTGGTTTTTGCGAATACTCAGTACCCCTTCCACGACACGAATGATCGTATCTGCCCAGTTTTCCTGTGAACCGTCTGCTTTGAGTCGGCTGTAAGTGCGGTAGTAGGTGACTTCTCCAAACCCGTTGAATCCGAATTTCGGTTTCAGGGATCTGAGAAAACTTTTGGTTTCATCGGAGAGTAGAAAACGTTCTTTGACCATCATCATCCTTTTTTATGCAATATTATTCAGAGAGTCATTGCCGTGTATTATACATTTCATACAGCTAAAATCTCATTCACTTTCTATTATACATGTTATGTTATAGTTTTATATAATTTTAAGGGCACCTCTAATAATAGG
>JALWRO010000337.1:3555-10617 GCA_027080605.1 Campylobacterales bacterium | reverse complement strand
CTTTCATGAGGCAGTGTCAGCGGCACGATATTGCCTTTGCGTTTCTCTGCAAAGTAGGTTTCAATCTCTGTTTTATACGGTTCACGGAACGTATCAGCGAGCATGTTGAGTCCGAGATAGTAATCGTAACTGTAGATCAGGAAAACCGGCAGATGCGGGGCAGGGTAGATTTCATGAGAAAGAATGCTGGTTCCGGTGCCGGTTAAGTCGTATGATCCCGCCATTGGCGCGGCTGCCGTGACTTGCAACTCGGGATAGTTTTCCTGGATAGCCTCTGCCGCCGCCATCGTAGCGTAACCGCCTTCCGAATAGCCCATGAGGTAGAGTTTGTCATCCAGTGTGACATTGCGTTCTTTCAGCAGTGTGCGGGAGGCTTTGATCATATCGACGATACTCTCGGCGATGGGTTCTTTCATGAGGTAAGGGTGCTGGAGGTTTGCTGTTTCGCCGTAGCCGATATAGTCCGGCATAGCGACGGCATATCCTTTGAGTGCGGAGATAAGTGTACCCGTGCGGGTAAGCGGTGCTGCGACGGATGGTGCGTGATCCGATCCGAAGATGGTACCGTGCTGGTCGCTGATGAGGCTGACGGTACCGTTGATATCCTGCGGAACGGTCAGCAAACCGCTGGCTTTGACAGGCATACCGTCGGCATCGACAGTGTTATAGACCACTTTGTATGCATCGACACCGTGAACGGTACTGTTTTGCAACTCAGGGTAGAAGAGCAGCAGTCCGCGGAGTCTTTGCTGCATATAGTCGCTGTTTTTAGAGAGTACTCTGGTGTAGGAGACGAGGGTGCCTCGCTGTGCGGTATCGTTTCTGTCAGGAAGTACGGAGATGTCCGGCGTGTCGCTTTCCCCCAGAAGGTTGAAGTCGTAGTTGACCAGTTCGACTTTGACGTGTCCGCTGAACTTCCCGGCAGCGAAGGGGTAAACACCTTCCTGAAGCGGTATCTGGAAAGTAGTATTGTCAATGTTGGAATATTTTCTGTCTTTAAATGATTCATAGATTTTATAGCGTAGATCGCCGTCGATCTCTTTGGCGCTGAGTTGGATGGAGAGGGCATTTTCGGAAGGCAGGACAAAGTCGTCGAAAAGTATTTGGTTGACGATTTGAGTCTCGCGGTTGTGATGATATTTGACGACAGGTGGAACCCCTCCGTCGTAAAGACGTTCGCAAACCGGTTTGTCGATTCCCCATTGCAGCAGGAGAGCCGGAGAGTAGATGCGGCTTTCAAAGATAATCTCCGCTGGGAGTTTTTTATAGTACCAGTGGTTGCGCTCTTTGATGTCGTCCACTTTGGCATCGACCAGCGTGACACGTACTCTTTTTTTGGATGTCAGAAAGTTGGCGACTTCCGCCCAGAGTGCGGGATCGTTTTTAACGCCGAGATGGGTATCATGAAGATAGGTATGGGTCGGATTTTGCCCCTGCATACGATATGGCGCAAGGATGTCGGAAAAGTAGGTGTCGTTTGCGATCTGATAGCCGTCGTTGGGCTGAAACACACCGTGCGCGATCATGATCTTGGTCAAAAGACCCTCTTTGGCGTGGTCATCGGTAGAGGTTTCAAACCCGACGAGAATATCTTTGTAGTAAGGGCTTTGTCCCAGTTTGCGCGGGTAGCTGAGGTTGCGTTCGATCCATTTGTATTTCATCTGTTCGATATCGACAGAGACATTTTCGACCTCGTCATAGAGCTTGAAGAGAATACTTTTGCTGGCGGCATAGTTACCGTTGATAACTCCCTCGATACTCAGCCAGCGGGCAATTTTTTTACTACTTGCCAGACCTTCGGCATCTTTTTCGATCAGCCAGCGCACGACGAGTGAGCCCATACTACCGCTGACAAAATTGACCTGCTGTGCACCGGTGCGTTGCATGAGATGTTTTGCGTATTTGGCGACAATCATCGCATAGCGGGGAATTCCTCCGCCGTATTGTTGTGTGACGGCATCGATATCGGCAATGTCGGCTGCGGTGTAGTATTCCGGCGGGGTGTCGCCGTAGTATGTGGTGGCGGCAAAGAGATTGGATTTGTTCATATCCTCCGCATACGCGGTTGTCGGCAAGCCGGTATAGGTTGGAATATCCGCGAAGAAATCTTCGTAGGTATCGTCACCGTAAACACCCGACTTTCGGTATCCGTGTGAATCGAAACCGTGCACATAGACCGTGACGGTTTTGTTGGGATCGTACGGACTGGCGCCGAGTGTTGCGGCGAAAAGCAGGGAAAAGAGGAGCAGGAAGAGTGCGCGAAAATGACGTTTCATGAGAACAACCTTTAATATATTTAATATTATTGATATGATTATATAATATTTTAAAGTGAAGTTTCAATTTTAGCTTACGAAAAATGCAAAACAGATACCAAAATGCCACGCCAAAAATCAGATATTTTGGCTGAAGTCTGAAATCATGGTAGTTGAAGCGGTGTTTACAACGTCATGAAATGAGTTACTTTTCGTAACGTATTTAGATCGGCTTTCTCTGCACAAACCAGACAAAATCCCCTTCAGCGCATATTTTCTCATCCTCTGTTTTCAGTGTTACGGTAACGGTGACAGTCGCACGCCCTTTGTGCAAAAAGCGTTTCATGAAGCGCTCCTGTTCTTCCTGCGAAACGTCAGCGGTTGCGAAGACACTCTCTGTGACAAGGTGTCTGTATTTGAGCCCGCCGCTTCGAAGCAGGGGAATGACCTCTTCTTGTAAATCGGGGAAAAGCTGCATCAAACAGAGGGCACTTTGGGTTTCGGCGAGGGTGTAGAGTGCACCCGCGTGAAGTGTACCCAGGTGATTTTGCAGACGGGGATTGTCAGAGAGGATCAGATGGTCGCTATCTTTGTGTGTGATACCGACGGTTTGCACGAATGGGATAGTTTCTGTCATCGTATCAATCCTTCACCGCATAGGCGGTTAAAATGCGCCCGTTTCTAAAAATGGTGCCGGCGTGTTCGATTGCATCGAAAACATCTTTTTGTGTCCAGCCCTGTGCATAGAGTGCGTCAAAGTCCGATCGTGTGCAGTTTCGGGAGTCATAGATCGCTTTGAGGGCAAAGTGTGCCAATGCCTTGTGTTTTGCATCCAGCGGGATTGCGTCAATGTTTTTTACCACTTCAAGAAGCAGTGTTTCGTCGTATCCTCTGGAAAGTAAAAGTTTGGTATTGAACATTTTACAGTAGTTATAATCCTCTTTGAAAGCAACAAAAAGACGGATAAATGAGAAGAAGTCGGGGGTAATATGCGGATGCATCGCGATACGTCGGACATTTTTTAAAAAATCTTCCAGATAGTCAGGGTCGATATTGCCCAGAAACTCTATTTGCGGCGGTACATCACCGTAAAATATGGTAACTCTTTTGTAAAGCTTTTGCAGTTTCTCCTGTTGTGTGTGGTCAGGTTGGCTCATGAACATGGTCGATCCTTATGAGAGATTAGACTAATTGGTCTAATCGTATTGTAGGATAGTTTTTCTTTGATTAGACTGAATGGTCTAATTGTTATCTGCTGTTTTGTGTTATAATAGCTATGATTAGTAGGAAAGATAAAGATGAAGAAAGCGCCTGAAGAGATACAAATTTTTGCCGAACTTGGGCTGGGTAACGCTACTTTTTTAAGCACAGAGATCGAAAAAAGAGTGCAAGAAAAACGTATTGCAAAGTTTATCATACCGCCCAAAATCAAAGGTGTCTATATCCGCATTTGGGTCTATCGATTTGTGATCGCTTTCTCCACAAATCGCCTGATAAACTGGCAAAAGAAAAACAAGAAAAAATTTAAATTGATCTTCGGAATAGAAGGATACAGATGATAGAAGAGTTGATAGTGTTAGCCGCTTTAAAAGACCGTATCGATATAAAAAGAGCTGAACAGAAATACTTTGAAGATGATTGGATTATAGGTGAGCTGCTCTCTGAAATTCAAGAGGTAAAAGAGGAGATACGCCCGGATAATCAGGCTTTTCTGGAGGATGAGCTGGGCGATATCTTGTGGGGTTGGCTAGTATTGGTACAAAAATTAAAATCAAAAGGTTTTGTCAGCTCTCATGAAGCGATTATCCGGAGGGCCTTGAAGAAATATTCACAAAGAATCGGTGCTTTAAAGGGCGATGAAAACGATGACCAAAGATGGGCAGAGGTGAAAGCGGAACAAAAAGAGGTGCTGGAGGCGGAGCAGGGGAGTATGGTGCGGTGATAAATTTCAAATACTACCTCCTATATTCTTCCAGCATCTTGAAAATATACCCGCTCTGTTCCAAAAACGCTTTCGGCGAAGAGATCGAAGGCGATAACGAGAGGATACCCCATGAAGCACTCAACATAAAGCGGGCGAATTTATCGGCGTCGAGGTCTTCGGTAAATTCACCGCTTTCGATGCCTGCGTGCAGCAGCGAGGCGATGCCTTTTTGCATCTCTTTATATTTGGTGAGCAGCAGTTTGTCGAAATCCTGATCGACGGGGGAGAGTTCGACCATGAGGCGGTAAAGCGGGCAGCCGTAGGTGATGAGCAGTCTGTTTTTGCTGACGGCGGCGAAGGTTTTGCGGAAGCTTTCATAGACGCTGCACCCCGGTTTTTTTTCAAACATGAAGAATTGATCCATTTTGGTAAAGAGTCGTTCTTTGACCATTGCCAGTACCAGCGCTTTTTTGGAGCCGAAGTGGTGGTAGAGTGAGCCTTTGGGTACGCCGGCTTTCTGTAGTATCGTATCGACGGAGGTGGCGGCGTAGCCGTTGATGTAGATCTCCTCGAAAGCGGCGTCGAGGAGTTTTTCTCTGGCGGAGGATTTGCGCTTCATGAAACAGTTTCCTTGGGGTATTGTTTCACGCATTATAGCAGTTTATGCAGGCTTTCCCAAACTTCTCAGAAAACCGACGAGTCCTTCCATAATCTGTTTGGGTTCGGGTGGGCAGCCGGGGATGTGGTAGCTGACGGGCAGCAGTTTTTCGGCATTACCTTTGAGCGCGTAGGTTTTGTCGAAAGGGGCTTGCATAAGCGGGCAGTCGCCGAGGGTGATGACGTAGGCGGGTTGGGGCATCTGGTGATAGGCGTCGATGACGTGGTGGTACATATTGAACGTGATCATACCGCTGAGGAGCATAACATCGGCGTGTCTGGGACTGGCGACGAAGTTGATGCCCAGCCGTTCCAGATCGTAAAAGGGGTTGGAGAGGGCGTTGCACTCCGCTTCACAGGCGTTGCAGCTGCCGCTGTCCACCATCCGGATGGAGAGGCTGCCGGCAAATTTTCGGTGAATGTGGTTTTTGATCTCTTTTTGTATCTTTTCGAGTTCATGATCAAGATGCAGGTTTTCGGTGAGGGTGGGGGACTGTATCCGTTTTTGCCAAAATTTTACCATGGTTTGCTCCTATAAATCGTTTCCGGCGTAGCTGAGGTCGCAGCTTTTGTTGATGAGGGGGAAATCGGCGATGATATTGCCGGGCATCATCAGGTGCAGCGCCTGCCAGTTGATGAACGAGGGATCTCGGACAAAGAAGCGTTCGATTTTCCCTTTTTTCAGACGCATAAACATGAAGAGTTCGCCGATGGAACTCTCCGCGAAGCTCATATAGTCACCGTCGCGGTAGTCGCTTTTGGACGGTGGTTCCATCGTAAACGGCGTGCCGTCGCCGGTAAAGGCTTCGATCAATTTCAATGACGTTTTGATCTCCTGAATGCGTACCTTGAAACGTGCCGCAACGTCGCCGCTCTTTTCGGTGGCGATGCGGAAGCCGTGGTTTTGGTAAAAGGGTTCTTGTCTGCTGTCTGTTTGCAGACCGCTTGCCCGTGCCATGACACCGACACAGCCGTATTTTTTCGCTTTGGCGCGGGTGAGGATACCGGTTTTGTCGAATCTGTCCCAGAGGGAGGGGATATCGGTGATCCAAGCTTCAAACCAGTCGATCTCTTTTTGCAGTTTTGCGGTGAAGGTGCGTATCTCATCCGGTTTATAGGCGGGTGTTTCCCAGCCGACGGCGTCAAATCCGAAACGGTGTCCGCAGAGTTTTTGCAAAAAGCGGCGGCTCTCTTCGGCGAGTCTGGAGGCGTATGCCAGCGCAGCACCGAATCCGGCGTCGTTGGGGATAAATCCCAGATCGGTCAGGTGGTGGATGATCCGCTCCGTCTCCAGCAGCAGGGCGTGGTATTTTTGCAGTTCGATCGGATAGGGTCTGCCGCTTGCTTCGAGCATGATTTTAAAGCGGGCGATCTGGTATGCAATACTTTCGTTGCCGCTGATGCGTCCGATGATTTTGCCACTCTTTTTGAGTGATTTTCCCTCCAGCATCCGTTCGATACCGCGATATTTGTAGAAGTGGCGCACCTCCAGATGGAGCATCCCCTCTCCGGACTGGGAAAACTGAAAATGTCCCGGTTCGATGATTCCCGCGTGAATGGGACCTACCGCCACTTCAAAGACACTTTCTCCTTTGATCGTTTCGTAGGGGTAGGGGCGAAACGGTACGGTGTGCAGGTCGCTTTCATGAAAGCTTTTGCGAAGCGGGTGCACGTCGGGGAAGCGTTCATGACGGTTCAGCGGGCGGGTGTCGAACGCCCCTTCGATCGAAATGCCGAAATCGTCGTGCATCTTGCGTTCGAACCAGACCGCGGTCGGATAGCGGTCGGAGATTGTCGTGACAGAGGGTTTTTGTTTATCGGTTACGGTGCGTTCGATGGTTTTGTCATAGACGGTGACGATCTCGAAATTGTCACTGTTTTCGATACAAAAACGTGCAATAAGTCTCATGAAATCCCCTTTAGAAAGTCAAATGCCACGGGAGAAAGGAGCGTGAGCAGGGAGATTGCGAAGATGACAAATGCCAGTACTTCAGTCGTATAGACCACTTTGACACGCTCTTTGCCTTCATATTTCATCGCCTGGTAGACTTCGACAAATTTGTAGAAGATCACCGAAAGCAGCATCAGCAGCACGAGGATCGCGACGATCATGGCGAGCAGGTGTTTACTCTCTTTGGCGACTTCGATCATCGCGCCGAATCCGTAAAGTTCGGAAAAAAACATTGGACTGGGCGGCAGCGAAATGATCGCCAGCAGGAAAAATGT
>JALWRO010000337.1:0-3545 GCA_027080605.1 Campylobacterales bacterium | reverse complement strand
AAAATGTTGTCAAAAAGTAGAAGGTCTTACCCCGGATGCCGCGGTATCCCCGTAGTGCACCGGCGATTTTATATTTTCCGCCCGACTCCAGCACACCGGTGGAGAGAAAGAGCGCAGGTTTCAAAAAGGCGTGGGCACCGAAGTGCAGCAGTGCGGCAAAAACACCGCCGCTGACCCAGAAAAGGGCGATCAGCGCCATATGTTCGATGCCTGAGAGGGCAAAGAGCCGCACGAAATCTTTTGCCCGGTAGATGAGAAAAGAGATGATAAAAATCGTCAGTACGGTATAGGTAAAGATAAAGACGAAAAGGTGGGAGCTGTTGACAGCGGCGGCGATGTTGCTGAAGCGGAAAAATCCGACGATCACCGCACTCTCCAGAATACCGCTGAAGAGCGCCGCCACGGGATAGTATGCCGCCCGTTCGATGTTAGCGAGCCAGAGTGTCATGGGGAAGAAGCCCATTTTGACGAACATACCGATACTCGTAATCGCAAAACCGATTTCGAACAGATAGGGAGAGGGGATCTCATTGGCGTGGGAGAGGAGCATTGAAAAGTCCATCGCATCTTCGCCCAGAATCGGTTTGGCGCTGGCGTACATCATGATGATACCGAAGAGCACCAGTGAAACGCCGATGGCGCCGACGATCATATAGTTCCAGGCTTCCCGCTGCGCCGCTCTGGTGTGGTTGGTTTTGATCATATAGACGGTGCTGAGTGTCGCCGTCTCCAGACCGATCCAGTAGATACCCATATTGTTGGCGAGAATGGAGACGATCAGACCGATCCAGAACAGGGCGAAAAAGCGGTAGAAACGGCGGTAATCTTTGCCGGAAATACGCACGTGCCGGTCGAGTGTGAGCATCGCGAGTGTGACGCCGATGCCGACAATGGAGGAGACGAGCAGGACGTAGGTATTCAGATCGTCAGCGACCAGATAGGAACCCCAGACCGGATAGGGTTTGGGTAACATAAAGAGCCGGACGATGGGAATGAGTATGGCAAACGAGATTAGCGAAAGGATACGCTTGGCATAGGGAATTTTACGCAGCGATACGGTAAACATGACGATGGCGGGCAAGAGCAGCAGAAAGAGCATCATATCTCAACCTCCTCGTTGCGAAAGAGCAGGTTGATGATGACGATCGCCATCAACAGGTCAAAGAAGATACCCAGCTCGATCAGCATCGGCATCCCCTCCGTGGCGGTGGTACCCAGCAGGAAAAGGGCGTTTTCCAGCGTCAGAAAGCCGATGATTTTGGGTGCGATGTTGCGGTGTTCGAGCATCAGCAGCAGCGAGAGAAAGAGTGAAGAGATGCTGACCGCGACATAGTTGGCGTCGCCTTTGATCATTTCGATGATCGGCTCCGAGAGGTAAAAGGTAAAAACCAGCACCGCCGGGATCAGGATGATGGCATAATAGGGTTCGATGTTTGGTCGTGTTTCACGTGCCAGCTGAAACTGGATGCTCAGCCGTTTGAGAATCCAGGGGATCGCTATGGCTTTGAGCAGCAGGGTGATGACGCCGCTGACGATCATGGCATGATCTCCCAGCCGCGTACCGATGAAAAGCGCCAGCAGTGCCAGTGTCAGCGAGTTGAGCGAATACCACAAAATCAGCCGGTAGAGGCGGGTGGTGAAGAGTGCGGTGATGAGTGTGGCAAGAAAAAGACCGATCAGAAAATCTTCCATCTATGCTCCTAATACATAAAAAGTGATGAGTGACAAAAAGGAAAAGACAATGGCGATTCCCAGCAGGTTGGGGACTTTGAAGAGGCGTAGTTTGGCGGTGTTGACCTCCAGCAACGCGACCAGCAGTGCGACGAAAAAGAGTTTGAGTATGAAAAGTCCGATTGCCCAGAATACCGGAAGATCGAGTCCGAAAGGTAAAAAGAGCGACGCAAAGAGGGAGGCAAAGATGACAAATTTGATACTCGCGGCACTTTCGATGAGGGCAAGATAAAATCCGCCGATATCGAGAATCATCGCTTCATGAACCATTGTCAGTTCGAGATGGGTTTCGGGATTGTCCACCGGAATTCTGCCGTTTTCGGCGACGAGCAGGATGAAAAAACTGATACCCGCAAAGAGAAAACTTGCCATATGCTCCTGAGGAAAATGGTTGTTGAGGTTGACCCCCGCCTGTGCGATGCCCAGATCGTTCGCCATCATGGAGACGGAGAAAATAGTTAAAATCATCGCCGGTTCTACCAGTGCGGAAATAAACGCTTCCCGGCTTGCACCCATGCCTCCGAAACTGCTGCCGCTGTCCAGCCCCAGCAGCATCAGGAAGAAGGTGGAGAGGGAGATGAGTCCGGTGATGGTAAAAGCATCGACAAAGTTGACGAAATAGGCGCCTTTGGCGACAGGCGGCAGGAAAAAGAGTGTCAGCAGCAGCGGTGCTAACACTATAAACGGCGCGATGCGTGTAACGGAGCTGCTTTCATGGCTGATGAGCGTCTCTTTACAGAGCAGTTTCTCGAAGTTTCGGTATCCCTGCATGAGAGAGACGGGGCGTTTGTAAAACAGCACCATTTTCACGGCTTTGATGAAACTGAGCAGTACAGGCGCAATGAGGATCATGATCAAAATAGTTGCAAAATAGGCTATCATCGTCTCTCTCCGATAATCAGAACTTTGACGGAAATCCACATGACCACCGACTCGAGTGCCAGTGTCGCCCAGCTGAATTCACCGGCGAAAATCCGGTAGCTGAAGAGTACCAGCAGCATCAGGTTGAAGATCATAGCGGAGTAGCGCGTCTTTTCAAAGTGTGCCAGACGGTAGATGTAGTAACTGGCGATATTGACTGCTTTGACGACGCTTCGGTAGAGCGAAGCCTCGAACAGCGGTTTGATATGGACTTCATATTTGGCTTTGGAAAAGCGGTCTTTGTGCCCGGTGATGATCTCCTTTTCGAAGTGCTCCTGCGGTTTGTAGAGCCAGGTAAAAAAGCGGCGGATCGGACCGGCAAATCCGGTGGCGGAGTACTGGGTACGCGCGCCGGTATGATAACCGCACGCCCAGGTGTGGTGCACGCGTTCTTTGATACCGAGTGCTTTATAGACAAAAAGGAGCATCAGCGTGATCGCGACCAGTGCGAAAAAGAGTACCAGCGGCGAGACAATACCGCCGTGGGTTGCCAGTGAATGGAGTGCCAGTACGCCGTCGGGAAAGATTTTGTCGTAAATGGAAACCCCGGAGAGCGAGGCGATCGCCCGGTCGAAATGACGGATGAAAAAGGGTGCGAAGAGCATCAGTGAAAGTACCACCGCACCCATCAGAAGCATTCCTGCTTGCATCATGGTGTTGACTTCTCTGGCGTGTTTCGCGTTTTCGCTGCGGTGGAGACCCAGAAAGGTGATGCCGTACGCTTTGACGAAACAGGCGATCGCCAGACCGGCGGTGAGTGCGAGTGCGAAAATGGAAAAAGGAATCGCCAGTTTCAGGGAGATGTCGCTGATGTGAGAAGAGCCGAGCATCGCCTGAAACGTCATCCACTCGCTGATGAAACCGTTGGGTGGCGGCAGAGCCGAGATGGAGAC
>JALWRO010000336.1 GCA_027080605.1 Campylobacterales bacterium | reverse complement strand
GGAAAACAGTTATCTGGTCAAAAAGATCGTTTTCAAAGTCGCTTTTTTGCCGATTATCAAAATATTTTCCGCATTGATCGTGCACCTCTTTTTTGTCGTACTGATGTTTGTGCTCTTCATGATTTACGGTTTCGGTTTTGATCTGCACTGGTTGCAGGTCTTTTACTACCTCTTTGCAACGATTATTTTGATTTTGGGAATCAGTTACATCACCTCTTCGGTCGTCGTCTTTTTCAGAGATATGGGACAGCTTGTGGCGATGCTGCTGCAGATCGCCTTCTGGGCGACACCGATCTTCTGGTCGGTAGATATGTTCCCTGCAAAATACCACATACTCTTCAAGCTCAACCCTCTCTATTATCTGGTCGAAGGGTACCGGGACAGCATGATCAACCACATCTGGTTCTGGGACAAGCCGCTGCTGACATTGTACTTTTGGACGGTTGCACTGGGGCTTTTGATGCTTGGGTTCAGTACCTTTCGAAAACTTAAACCACATTTTGCGGATGTGTTGTGATGGATAAAAATATTGCTATAAGCGTCAAAAACCTCACCAAAATCTATCACCTCTATGATAATCCTAAAGACAGACTCAAAGAGGCACTCAACCCTTTTAAAAAGTCCTATCATCATGACTTTTATGCACTCAACGATATCAGTTTCGAAATCAAAAAAGGGGAGACGGTCGGAATTATCGGTAAAAACGGTGCCGGTAAATCGACACTGCTCAAGATCATCACCGGCGTACTGACACCCACAAGCGGAGAAGTACACGTCAACGGAAAGATCGCCTCTCTGCTGGAACTTGGTGCGGGATTTAACCCTGAGATGACCGGACTGGAAAACATCTATCTCAACGGTACGATCATGGGGTTTACCAAAGAGGAGATGGACGCCAAAGTTGATGCGATTCTGGAGTTTGCGGATATTGGCGAGTTCATTCACCAGCCGGTAAAGATGTATAGCAGCGGGATGTTCGCGAGACTGGCGTTTTCGGTGGCTATTAATGTGGAGCCGGATGTGTTGATAGTGGATGAGGCATTGAGTGTGGGGGATGCCCGATTTCAAAATAAATGTATTCGTAAGATGGAAGAGATAGGAGATGCAGGAGCGACGATACTTTTTGTCAGTCACGATACACAGGCAGTCAACAAGTTTTGTCACAGAGTTATTTGGCTGGATAAAGGAGATATACGAGATCAAGGTGAGCCTGCAAAGATTTTGGAAGATTATATGTCCTTTATGACTTATGGGCTTGAAACGGTAAGAGAGGTGGTAGAAGAACGTGTATCAGAGTCGTCAGACAGAACTTTAGTTAATGTGGAAAAACTTGATTCATTTGGTGAAAAAAAAGCATTAATCAAAGAAATAGGTTTTTTTAATGAAAAGGGTGTCGCTACTTCTGTGCTCAAACAGGGAGAAGAAGTACTTTTTATTTGTAATTTTTACACTAGTATCGATTTGTACGATGTAGCGGTGGGAGTCCTTTTTAAAGATACATTGAATAATGATATTCTTACGTTTAATTCTTATATGTATCATAGTGCCATTGAAAAAGTATCTAAAAATACACATAACAGGGTAGAGATAAAGTTTAAGGTGCCAAAACTTTTTCCAAAAGAGTATGCTATCACCGTGGCACTGTCAGAAGGTACCCAGCAAAACCATATCCAACAACACTGGATACACGATGCTATGGTTGTCAATATCGTTTCTGTTGATCATATTGACGGATGTATCGTATCGCTTTATCCTCATGAAATAGAGTTTAATTATGAGCAAATATGATTTTGATCTTGACTTAAATGTCAGAAATAGTTTATCTTTAATCATTGATAGAATAAAGCCAAACAGCAAGGTTTTAGAGTTCGGTCCTGCAAATGGTCGAATGACAAAATACCTTCAGCAAAAGCTGGGGTGTAGTGTATATGCAGTGGAATTGGATAAAGAAGCTGCGAAAGATGCAGAAAAATATTGTAAAGAGATTATTGTCGGAAATATTGAAGATTATGAGTGGATGGAACGGTATCAAAATGTAAAGTTCGATTATATTGTTTTTGCAGATGTATTGGAGCACTTGTACAATCCGCAAAAAGTTTTGGAACAGGCAAAACAATTGCTTCATCAACAAGGGAGTATTTTATTTTCGATTCCAAATATAGCACACAATGCAATCATTATGGATCTTTTGGAAGATCGGTTTACGTACCATGCCGTTGGGCTTTTGGATGATACACATATACGATTTTTTACGAAAACTTCATTGGATGAATTGGTAGAAAAAATTGGTATGTTTAAAACATATGAAGCTGCTGTTTTTGTTTCTCCTGAACATACAGAATTTCATAAATCTTATGAAGATCTTTCACCTGAAATAAGTACTTTATTAAAACAAAGAGTATTGGGTGAGGCATATCAATATGTGTATGAGTTAAAATTTCAAAAACAGAGACTGGAAACTGATTTGCAGCTACACAGGGAGTTTAAACTCTTTTATGATGACGGTAGCGGTTTTAGTGAAAATCAAGTTGTTGTAGCTGAATTTGAAAATGGCAAAGCTGTTTTTGACTTATCTGAAATGGATAAAGAGATTAAATGTATCAGGATTGATCCTCTTGAAAAGGCAGTAAGATTTCAATTGGAGAGCTTGCTTATTGATGGTGTCAAATATAGAGATCAGATACATCATAAT
>JALWRO010000335.1 GCA_027080605.1 Campylobacterales bacterium | reverse complement strand
ACATACCACAAAAAACCGAATAATATTCGGTCATGCAATAGCCCTGTTCGGGTTGGAGATCTGACCTTCAGACAAAAGATCGGACAATTGACAAGGAAAAGGAAGAACTCCTACACTCAACATTGATAAGACCGTCAAAGATTGAGCAAGGAGTTCTTCATGTACAAGTTTATCCAAATTCAGCGACTTGCCGACCAAAATGCTTTCTCCCTGCCAGGCATTGTCCCACCATTTGATCCCATTCTTCGGCATCGATGACTTGCTCAAATATCCGCCGATAGGTGCTGTGATGGGGCACGCTGTTGCGCTTCAGCCCCAGCGCTTTCACCAAGAGCGTCGCTCGATGTTGCACCCACTCTGCTATCCCGCTAGGGCGGTCTTCTCCGCACAGTTTGCCCAACACGGCGAATGTCAAGATCACTTCCAACGGATAGCGTAACCCTCTGGCATTGCGTTTATCTTGGAGCTGTTGAAAATGTGCATATAAGCTTCCCAGATCGAAAACAACACCTCCGGATCGTAAAACTTACCGTCAGGCGTGGCGGGATTGACAAACACCACCAGCGCACCCGCAGGCGGTAACTTCTCCAAATCCTCAAAACGGTTGATCAACGTCACACGCTTCGCGAAACGCCGATATTCACCGTACGCCGGCGCATAAATCGCCACCTCCTCAAAACGCGGTACCAGTGCGGCAATCGCACTGCTCGCCCCGTTGAAAAGCGCGATCTGAGGCAACGCCACACCGTACTTTTCTGCCAATATCTTTTTCAAATCCGTATAGTTCGGATCCGCATAACGCGAAACATCAAGCCGGTTGAAATCACAACCGATCTTCGGACGATAACGGTTGATATTGGAAGAGAAATCAACCACCGCATCCGAAGAAATCCCCAGTCTTTTGGCAAACGTATAAATATCGCCGCCGTGTTCGGGTCTATGCATGACACTGCTTCATGATCTTTCGCCAGTCGGTATCAAAATGCTGCTTCACATAACTGCGAAAATGGGGCACCCTGCACCCGCTGCAATCCTGATGCACCACACCCCCAAACTCCACCTGCCTTCCGTCTTTGGAATCGATCGCACACCGACTTTTCACCTTCGGCGCATCATCATCGAAACGAAAATTGGGACACGCGCACAGATAACAATTAAGCTTCTCCATCTGATGACACTTCTTCCCTTCCCGAAAAAGCGGACAAAAATCGGGCTCCGCGACACTGAGATTATCCCAGCAAAAATAGTCGATAATCTCATCCTCGCCATACCCTTCCCGCAAAAGCCTGTCGACAATCTCCCGATGCTTCCTCGCGTGCCCCTCAAACCACTCAAGATACGTCATAAATCCCCACTTATGATATTTTTGGGCATATTATAACTTGATTTGTTGTGGGAAAGATTGACCAAATTCTGAAAATCAAAAAATAATCTCTTAAATACAAACAATCCCTTCATTTTTTGATAAAATAAATATAAGCAAAAAACTTTGGGAATTTATTATGTTTGAAATACTAAACACATACAAAATGAACGGTTCTTTTCTTTTTAGCAGGATTATAATATGACATTACATGAAGCTATCATCACGATTTTAGAGCAAAGAGACGGCTTAACAACTTCTGAAATAGCTACAGCTATCAACTCTGAAAATTTATATACAAGAAATGACCAAGCTCCTCTTAACGCAAGCCAAATCAGTGCACGAATCAGTCAATATAAACACTTGTTTATCAGGAAAAATAGAAAAATTTATTTAAAAAATTAGATATTTTAGAAGGAAACCGATGTCCGACAACCCGACTCATTTAGACCCTTATCAAATGTTTGAAGAAGCACAATTATGGAATATGATATGTGAAGAGATTGACTGGATGAAAGATAAAAAATATACCGGCAACGTTCTTGCCTGGAATGAGGAGTATGCTATTGTCGTTTATGAACAAGAAAATCAATATGCCCTAACTTTTTTATCTTATATATCAAATTATTGGCACATACCTGTGGTTTGCGATGCAATTGAGTATTCATGTATCTATGAATTTAAACACAAACCTACACAAGATGATCTAATGAAATTTATAAAAAACATTGTCAGGATACATTATTACTTTTTAGAGGGATGCAAAGTCAATACAAATGCCTGGATTGACCTTACAGGTGAACCGCCAACTGAATTTTTAAATGATATAAAAACTACAACGGAAAACAAACAAAAGAAAACTTTTGAAGATCAACACTTCAGTTTATTGAAAATATTCAAGAGATTTTTTCAGTACTAAATCAATACTCACAAGGAAGAGAAATATGTCAAATATTTTCAAAGATATAGAGAATCTAAAAGCTTATTGTTTTGAGGGTTTTATCCCCATTAAACAACTATGGAATAATCAATCTGCAGTCCCTCAGGAGCAAGGTGTATATTTAGTACTAAACACAAGACAAAATGACATAAATTTCATAAATCCCGGGGTTGGTGGATTTTTTCAGGGAAGAAATCCTAATGTTCCAATCGATGTTCTACGTGAAAAATTTATTGATGATGCCATTGTTTTATATATTGGTAAAGCAGGAGGAATAAATAATCGTGCAACACTTCAGTCAAGAATAAGACGATATATGAACTTTGGGCGCGGACAAAATGCAGCACATTACGGCGGCAGATATATTTGGCAAATCAGAGAGCATGAAGAATTATTAA
>JALWRO010000334.1 GCA_027080605.1 Campylobacterales bacterium | reverse complement strand
CTTTTACATTATCAATTGCCAGTTTGATTCCCTCTTTGTCTTCCAAAAGTGTAATCTTTTCTTTGGCATTCATGATTTTTTGGTAAAAGGTTTTAAAATCGGGAAATGTTTCACCGTTGACTTTTTCAATGACCCAGCGTCGAATACCGTAGTTTCCGACACTCAGACTCGATGCAAGCACTTTGAGCAAAATCACCACTTCTTTGCGCTTTGAAGTCGGATATTGCGTGGAAAGATAGCGTAACTCCAGTGCCCCTCCACCATATTGTGCCAGTAAATTACTTGTCAGTTTGGTAAAAACATATCCGCCGTAGATAAAATAGGTCGGCATCGTATCGTACCGCATTGTTTTCACCAGTAACATATCATCCACCCTGTGCGTCAGTGGAAGCGATACTTTCTGCGGCTTCCCGTCACGGATAATATCAAATGTCACGCTCTCCCCCAGCTGATGCAGATCCACATAATATTTCATTGAAGTATATTCATGATAGCGAAATTCGACCGTTCCGTCATTTTCTATTCTGTGCCCGTCAATAGCGGTGATGATATCGCCTTTTTTGAAGACATCTTTCGCTGTTGAGTTATAGACCCAGTCAACTACCAGCTCGCCCGTAACATTATCATCGAGGTGGTAAAAAGTACGCAAAGTCGGGTTTTCCAGTTTTTCGATGGTCAGCCCGGTATGGGGAAATCCGTCATATTTACCGTCTGCAATATCCTTGAGAAAATGTTCGATAATCATCGTGGGTACCAGATAACCGATGCTTTGCGCACGGCTCATATTTTGCATAACAACACCGACAATCTTGCCGTCACTGATCGCCGGACCACCGCTGTTACCGGGATTGATCGCCGCATCTACCTGAATTGCCAGAAACTTTTCATTACTGTGCACATAGCGATGATGCTCGATACGCGATACAATTCCCTGTGTAATACTCAATGTATTCCCGCCGGTGGGATAGCCGAAGACGGCAATCTTCTGTTCTATTTTGGGCAGTTTACCCAGCGTCAACGGTTTAATACCCTCAAAAAAGCTTTTATCTTTTACCGTTATCAACGCCAGATCAGCCTGATGCGAGACACTCAGTACTTTTGCCTCATACCGCTTCGTTTCGCCATAACGACGCACTTCTATAAACGTATGATTGGCGACAACATGGGCATTGGTCAGTATCCGGTTTCCGGATATAACGGTACCTGAACCTGTTACACGATACATGGAACTGTTCCATGGTCTGGTAAAATCGGGACTTTTGGCAACGGTAAAAATTTTGACAATCGACTCTTTGAGCAATTCGTTTTGTGTCTGGTTTGCATCGAAAGGAGAATCTGCTCCCAAAAGTACCGCTGCAGTAAAGATCAAAACAAAAAAAAGTTTTCGGATCATCACTCTTCCTTTTCTTTCGGCTTAAAAATCACAGCAAACGGTTTGGGTTTTTTGATCTTTTTGACAACCTCTTTGGCAAGGAAAAGTTCCCGGGGGCTGAAAAGTGTTAAAACTTTACCGTCATACGTCACACTAACAGGGTCGAGATTTTTGTCACGTATGATCGCTTCGCTCAGGCTCAAAATAAATGTCAGCCACTGCATCGTTTCACTATCGGGCAAAAGTTTTTTATAGTTTTTGTAAATAGTGTTATCGACTTTTCCTTTTTGTGAGAAACGCAATAGAATGGCAATCAACAACTTTTGTTCATGAGAGAGTGCAAAGTTGAGATTTTCCAGCAAAAAGAAAAAGCTGTAATCACTGTTGGAGTAAATATTAAGTCGGTTAAAAATCAACACAAGCTTTGCCGCCCATAAAAGTTCCTGTCTGTATCTTTCTTCCGAATCAAACGTTTCATGAAGTGCCGCATACACTGCCGCTGCAATTCTCTGCGTATGGTTGCAATGTTTGGGCAGCAGGGCAAAGCGATCCATCAAACTTTTGATACTAACATTGAAATTGTGCGGAAACCGGTAATGGGCATTTCGTAGTATATCATGAAGATAGACACCTTCACGCACACCCGCTTTACTGGTCAGCACTTTTTGGGTTTTTAACATTTTATTCAGCACGTAAAAAATCGTGCTTCCCTCGCGAATAGTATCATAACGACTGGAAGAGATTGGAAAATCTTTTAACCCCAGTACGGAGGATTTTGCCACTTTTTTGATGAACTTTTCATAGTCGTCATATGCATATTCAAAAGCGTGCAGGGTATCGATAGGATATTTTTGATCCCGCATGATCGCTTTTGAAAGCGCCCTTATCGTACCACCGATACCGATAACCCTCTCCGATTTGAAATGCGGAGGTATTTCCAAAAAGCTCTCTTCTACAAACGCAGATGCCTCTTTGAAACCTTTTTTACGGTCGAAAAAGAGCTCTTTCAAACGTACTGTCCCTACATTCAGCGATATTGTATCGACAATTTTCCCATCTGAAATTTTCGCCAGTTCCGTCGAACCGCCGCCGATATCGACCGTCACCGCATCGTCAAACGGCGGAAGAAGATTCAAAGCGGCGAGCGCCCCATAATATGCCTCCTTGTTACCGTCGATCACTTTGATATCGAGTTTCAATTCACGTCGAACTCTCTGCAAAAAAAGTGATCTGTTCGGCGCATCACGCAAAGCGGACGTAGCCACACAAAAGATCTTCCGTGCTTTGTAGCTTTTGGAAATCTGCATAAAATCCTGCAATGTATAAAATG
>JALWRO010000333.1 GCA_027080605.1 Campylobacterales bacterium | reverse complement strand
TGTCAGCAGATGTTCAAAGTCACCCACCTCTTCCATAAAAAGTTTATGCTCTTCCGGCGTACAGAAACCAAACACTTTCTCCACACCCGCGCGGTTGTACCAGCTGCGGTTGAAAAAGACGATCTCCTGACCGCTGGGAAGATGGGGCACATAACGCTGAAAATACCAGGACATTTTGTCTTTGTCCGACGGTTTTCCCAGCGCAACCACACGTGTCTCACGCGGACTCAAATGCTCCGTAAAACGTTTGATAGTACCGTCTTTTCCCGCTGCATCACGCCCTTCGAAAATCAGGCACACTTTTTTCTGGTTGGCAATGACATCCCGCTGAAATTTGACCAGCTCTACCTGAAGATCGTAAAGCTCTTTTTTGTAAGTTTTTTTATCCATCGCACTTCCTTTGGCAAATATTTGCAACCATTATACCAAATCACTTCTCCGTTGTCTGTGATTCAGCTGACGCTTTTTGTGCCTGATTTTTATCTTCTTTACGCTCCAGACGCTTGTCTATATATTCACTCAACGGTTCATGATCTCGGTAAAGTCTGTACAAATAACTAAAAACAAACGAGCTGACCACCACCACAACTGTAGAAACCAGCGATGTGGGATTGTGCATAAAATTGTATCCGATCAGCACCACAACCGATGCCAGGCAGGCAATAAATGCAATAAACGAAATCCAGCGGTTCGATTTTGTCTCTTCATGAAGTATGAAATTCGCCAGATTGACCAGTCCAAATATCGTAAGAAAACCGAAACTCCCCGCTACGGAGATATTTTCCAGGTTAAACATGGTCGCAAAAATAATCGCGGCAAGCCCGATAATAATGATCCCCTCATAGCCGTTTTTGATTTTGCGCTTGAAGCCTTCGGGCAACTCACCGTACTTTGCAATCAAATAACTCACACGTCCGCCGCCGTAAAGTGTCGCATTGATCGCCGATGCAGTCGAAAGCATCGCGGCAATAGCGATGATGATAAAACCGGTTTTTCCAAAAAACGGTTCTGCCGCTACTGCCAAAACATAATCTTTGGCTTTTTTCACCTCTTCGGGTGTCAGATTCCCCACCGCCACGACAGAGACCACAACATAGAGCACAATCACAGAGAGTACCGACCAGAAAAATGCCCTCGGAATATTCTTTTCCGGCTCACGGATATCCGCCGCGGTATTGGCAATCAACTCAAACCCTTCATACGCAAGAAATATAATCAACCCACCCGTCATAATTGAGAGTGGCGATTTCCAGTGCTCCAGCGAAAGTTTGGAAGGATCGATCGTAAAAAAACAGGTGACACTGAAAATAACCAAAATCGCCAGTTTAATAAACACCATAATATCTTCCGAACGCCCCGTCAGCCAAGCGCCCATCAGATTAATTCCGACAAACGTAAACAGTACCAGTACAATCAACAACTGCTCCAGCCAGATCGTTTCATGTCCCATGATTAATGCCGACCCGTAACTACCGAAAGCATACGCATACAACGCCAGCATAATAATATAACTCACCAAAAGCAATGTGTTGATCCAGCCTGCAAACACGGTATTGCCGTACGCCTGTACAATAAACTCTATCGTTCCCCCTTCACTGGGATAACGCAAAGAGAGTTTGGTGTAAGAGTATGTCGTCAGTAACGCGATCAATCCGGCTACCAAAAACGAAACCGGCGCTCCTCCGCCCGCAAGGGTGATCGTCAGCCCAAGTACCGCAAAGATACCGCCTCCGACCATACCGCCGACACCGATGCTATACGCCTCTAAAAATCCTATTTTCCGTTTTGTAAACACGTTTTATCCTTTAAATGTGCTCTTATACGCTTCCTGCAGCTCTTTACGCAGTGCTTCGAGCTTTTCATGATAGTGCTCATCCCCGTACGATACAAACTTATCGTAGTGACGATGCCGATACGCGATCTTCTTCGCATGTTTGATCGGACACCAGAACTGTTCCGTCCGTGCCGCCACTTCCCCGGCATACGCCATCAAACCGTTAAAATAGCTGCAGTAAAGGCAATTAATTTTTTCCACAATATTCAGATATGCGAGATACTGCCTGTCAAAAACAATATAGTCACTGCGTTTGACCAGAGGGATCTTGTAAACTCTGAAATTGACTGCCTGATATACCGTTACAAAAAGATCCAGAACCAGTGCCGGAACAATCACCGCATAGATTACCGGTGCGGTTAAGATGTAAAGAATTTCCGAATTTTTGATGTAGTGGTACAGATCGATCAAAGCCTCTTTCTGTCTGCGCAGGGTCTCTTTGTCAAACCAGACACGCCCTCTTTCGATCGTAAACGGAATACGGTTATCCTCTTTCTCCAGCTCCTCTTTCAGCTGATCCTCGAGTATCGTTATCTGCGCAAGAAGCTCTTTGATCTTTTTGTTCACGGTAAATCCTTTTTAATTCATGATAACTTTTATGGCATAAAAAAAGGGAAGAGAGTTTACAACTCCCTTCCCTTCCTAAATCGGTCTTGTCTGCAGATTACTTGACTTCGATCTTTTTCTTTTTCTCCTCTTTTTTCACTTTCGGTAAAGTGATTTCGAGGACACCGTCTTTGGTCTCCGCTTTGATATCATCTTCTTTGACATCATCCGGCAATCGGAAACTTCGTTCAAATTTACCAAAGCTGCTCTCTACTTTATAGTAGTCTTTCTCTTTGATCTCTTTTTTGAACTTTCGCTCACCGGAAATAGTCAGGACACCGTCGCTGATGTCTACATGGATATCCTCTTTTTTAACACCGGGAAGATCTACCTCGATATGATAGGCTTTGTCATCTTCTCTGGTATTGACTGTCGGTACAAAGGCGGAAATCGCACCTTCGTCTTTTGCGACAGGATATGCCTGAAAAAGTCTGTCTTCAAGTCTTTTTATCTCTGCAAAAGGATCAAATTTTGTTACCATCATGATTCACTCCTTGTAAATTTATTTTTAACTTACTTGATAGTCTTTATATCAAGTTTTATAAGTGTAATTATATACATTTTTTTATTGTTTGTCAAGAGGTTTAAGAAAAAAATGGTATAAAAAATCAAAATTAACGCAAAAAGTAGTGACTTTTTTGATACAAAAAAGATTACTATTTGCTTTTCATGCAAAAAGAGAGTATAATTAGGACAATATAAGTCCTAATCAAGGAGTACTACATATTATGGAAGAACAAAACGAACAACAAAAGATTGACAACCTGGTATCCAGAGAGTATGAACTCGGATTTACCGTCGATGTCGAAATGGACACGGCACCTCCGGGATTGAACGATGAGATCATCCGGTTTATCTCTGCCAAAAAAGGCGAACCGGAGTGGATGACTAAAATCCGTCTGGATGCCTTCAGAGTATGGCAAAAGATGGAAGAGCCGCACTGGGCAAAACTGGAGTACGATCCGGTAGACTACCAGTCTATCTCCTACTTCTCCGCACCGAAAAAACCGCTGGGAAGTCTCGATGAAGTCGATCCGGAAATCCTCAAAGCTTATGAAAAACTGGGCATACCGCTGGAAGAGCAAAAAGCACTTGCCGGAGTTGCGGTCGATGCCGTTTTTGATTCGGTCTCCGTCAAAACCACATTTGCGGACGACTTGAAAAAGCAAGGTATCATCTTCTGCTCGATCTCCGAAGCGATCAAAGAGTATCCGGAAATGGTCAAAAAGTACCTCTTCTCGGTCGTACCGGTCAACGACAACTATTTTGCGGCACTCAACGCCGCCGTCTTTACCGACGGAACTTTTGTCTATATTCCCAAAGGGGTGCGCTGTCCGATGGAACTCTCCACCTATTTTCGAATCAACGCCCTCAATACAGGACAGTTTGAACGTACACTGATCATCGCCGATGAAGGCAGCTACGTCTCCTACAACGAAGGCTGTTCCGCACCGAGCCGTGACGAAAATCAGCTGCACGCCGCAGTGGTAGAATTGATCGCCCACAAAAATGCCGAAATCAAATACTCGACTATCCAAAACTGGTATCCGGGAGATGAAAACGGCAAAGGCGGTATTTACAACTTTGTCACCAAACGTGGACTCTGCGAAGGAGACTATTCCAAAATCTCCTGGACACAAGTCGAAACCGGCTCTTCCATCACCTGGAAATATCCCAGCTGTATACTCAAAGGCGACCATGCCGTCGGAGAGTTTTACTCCGTCGCCATCACCACCAAAGCGCAGCAGGCAGATACCGGCACAAAGATGATCCATCTGGGAAAAAACACCAAATCGACCATCATCTCCAAAGGTATCTCCGCCATGAAAGGGCAAAACATCTACCGCGGGCTGGTCAAGATGGGGCAAAACGCTGACAATGCCAGAAACTTCAGCGAATGTGACTCCCTCCTCATCGGCGAACGCTGCGGTGCCCATACCTTTCCCTATCTGGAATCCAAAAACGGCAGCGCGATCGTCGAACATGAAGCGACCACATCGAAAATAAGCGACGAACAACTCTTTTACCTGCGTGCACGCGGTATCAGCGAAGAAAATGCCGTTTCCATGATCGTACACGGATTTTGCAAAGAGGTATTTAACCAATTGCCGATGGAATTTGCGGCAGAAGCGAAAGATTTACTAAACTTAACACTGGAAGGAAGCGTAGGATGATTATGCATATCAAAGATCTCAAAGCGAAGATCGGAAACAAAGAGATTTTAAAAGGGTTGAACCTGCAACTGGAAAAGGGAAAAGTACATGCCATCATGGGTCCCAACGGCGCAGGAAAATCGACACTCTCCAAAGCTATCGTCGGACACTACGATGTGACCGTTACTGGGGGTGATATTGTCTACAAAGGTGAATCGATCCTCGGTCTCGAACCCGAAGAGAGAGCGCTCAGAGGCATTTTCCTCAGCTTTCAAAACCCTGTGGAAGTACCCGGTGTCAACAACGCCTACTTTTTGCGAACAGCGCTCAACGCCAAACGTGAATTTGAGGGCAAAGAGCCACTCAACGCCGCAGAGTTTCTGAAACTGATCCGCGGATATATCGAAGAGCTGGGCATGAGTCCCGACATGATCCACCGTGCGCTCAATGTCGGCTTTTCCGGCGGCGAAAAAAAACGCAATGAAATTCTCCAGATGCGCGTACTCGATCCGGAACTGATTATCCTCGACGAGATCGATTCGGGACTGGATATTGACGCACTCAAAGCGGTCTCCGAACAGATCAACAAAATGAACGACGGAGAACGTACATTTCTGGTCATCACCCACTACAGCCGTCTTCTGGACTATATCAACCCCGACTACATCCATGTACTCCAGGATGGACAGATCGTCAAAACGGGCGGCAGTGAACTGGTAGAACTGCTCGAAGACGAGGGGTACAAAGCGCTGGAGAAAGATTTGTCATGAACAGAATAACACCGGCAAAAATGCAAAGCAGCGATCTCGCGCTCCTGTGTGAAAATGCGAAGATCAAAGATGCCGCCGTACAAAAGCTGCAGGAACTCGGTATGCCCGGAGCCAAAACGGAACACTACCGCTACTTCAGCATCGTACCGCTGCTCTCCAAAAGTTACCGCCATATCAAACAGAGCGTGCAGCAGATAGCACCGGGAGATGCCGTGGAAATCGTTGACGGGGAAGTTGTCAAAGCCCCCGAAAACGTGCACATCACCGTCGAAGCAGCGGAAGAGATCGATCCTGCACATTACGACGCGGGTTACTACATCAGCCACCTGCTCACTCCCAAAGTGATCAAAATCAGCATCAGCGAAGATACCCACCTGATACTCAAACACCGTTTCACCAAAGAAGAAGCGTTGATGGCATACCGGATCGCCATTGAAGTTCATGAAGGAAGCACCCTCTTTCTCGATGAGATTTTTGAAAAATCGACTGCACCGGAAAGTCTGATCTTCTACGGCATGGATATCCGTATCGCCGAAAATGCTACACTGACATGGATCAAAGATCAGGAGATCGAACAAAACGACTACACCATGCTGGCATCACACAGCTGCACGGTAAACAAAGGCGCCAAAACCGCACTCAAAACGTTCGATTTCGGCAACAGCCGCGCACTCCAGATCTATAAAATCGACCTGCATGAAAAAGTGCAATTCGAAGCTTCGCATCTGCTCTATGCCGATCATGAAGCACAAAGAGGCAACATCATCCAAATCAACCATAAAGCGCAACACACCCATACCACCCAAAACGCAAGACACATCCTGCGCAACAAAGCCAGAGGGATATTCGACGGTCTCATCCGGGTAGAACACGCAGGCAAATATGCCGTCACCCATCAAAACGCCCGCTCCATCCTGCTGGACAACGGCGCATATATGATCTCCAAACCGCAGCTGGAGATTTACATCGACGAGCTGGAAGCTTCCCACGGCTCCACTACCGGACAACTCGATCCGGATCAAATCTTTTATCTCCGGTCACGGGGCATATCCGAAGAAGCAGCGCGAAAAATGCTGATTTTCGCATTTGCGAAAGATGTAATCGACACCGTCGAAAACAAAAGCATCGTCGAAAGACTCACGGCAAAATTTGAAAAACATTACAGCGGAGCAACATCATGAACCCGATAGAAAAAAAACTGGAAGCATACAAAGAAGATTTCGCCTGGCTGGCGGACGATAACGAAAAAGTCGAATATATCATCGACTTGGGCAAAAAAAACGTACCGCTGGATCCTTCTAAAAAAAATGACGACACCCTCGTCAAAGGCTGCTCTTCCAGAGCCTGGCTGGTCATGGAGTGCGACAACGGTAAAGTACACATCAAAGCGGAAGGAGAATCGGCACTCGCCAAAGGGATGATCGCCCTGCTACTGAGCCTCTTCAACGACCGTACCGCCGAAGAAATCCTCAGTTTCGATCCCAAACAGCTCTACACACTCGGACTCGACAGCCTCTTAAGCCCGGTACGTCAGCAGGGACTGGAAGCGTTTCTGGGGTATGTTTATGGATTTGCCCAAAAGTGCAAGGAGCAGAACAATGGTTAAAGTCGATAAAGAAGATCTCAAAAAACGTATCATCGAGCGACTCAAAACCATCTATGACCCGGAAATCCCGGCAAACATCTACGATCTGGGACTCATCTACAAAATAGACATTCAGGGCGAAGAGTACGGCAAAATCAAAGTCGATGTCGACATGACCCTCACCTCTGCCTTCTGCCCCGTCTCCGACTTTCTGGTCAACCAGGTCAAAGATGTCATAGAACAGTTCGACGAAGTCGAAGAAGTCAACGTCAACCTCGTCTTCGACCCGCCGTGGGATCGCTCGAAAATGAGCGACGAAGCGAAATTGCAGCTGGGGATGTTGTAAATCTCTGGTTGCTTTTATTCATGAACATTGAAATTGGGAAATACACTTTTTCAGTTTTTTATCAAATGTTGCTATTTCATCCCGATTAGAGTAAGCACACAATAAACAATCTACAAAATCTAAATTTTGCATTTTGAATATTTCAAACGTTTGTTTTATTATTTCTTTATCAGATACCGATATATTTTCAAATTCTATCAATGCTAAAAGTTGATCTGAAATATCTGCTTTTGAGATTTTATAGACACCGGACAATACATAAACTACTTCTGCCAGTATCTCATTGGAAATAAATATATTTTTGGTTGTTAAAATCTCTTCTGCTATATCTGCCATTTCCGTATTGTCATTCATAAAATATCTAACGATATAATTTGTATCTATTCTAATCATTCGATTGAAATTTTTCCATTACATGATTTTGCCATGCACTCTTTTCCAGAGGTATTTTCGCATTTTCTGCATATTGGCTAAATACACCTCGTAACGACTTTTTAGCTTTTTGACTATCAGCTTTCTTTGACTCTTTTTCGTTAACAGGGAAAATGATATACTCAATTTCTTGACCTATATAATCCTGAGGTATTTTTATAATCAATTCGTCATCTTCCGGCTTTATTATCTCTCTTATCATACTGAACTCCAATACGTGATAGTATATTTTAGCATAAATTTATCCTCAAAACCGATAATTCGCAAATACCCTCAGATTTTTAAAACTCTCCGCGCTATCGATTCTGTTTTTCGCATCGCTGTAAATAACATCGAGGGAGAATCTCTCCTTCGGAGTATAGTTCATGACAAGATCTACCTCATCGGCCTTGGCACCGAGACCTTTGAGGTGCAGGCTTTGTACGGAGAGGGTCATTCCCTCCATGCCGATATTTCCGGCATCGTATGTCAGTCCTGCCATGTACGCTTTACCATCCACACCGGCTTCGGCGAGTGTCAGGTGTTCGTCACTGGTGAAGAAAGGTCCTCCTCCCAGAAAATTATTTGCCGCGGCGGTACCTTTTGAGTTGATCTTATTGTATGCACCCCTAAGACTCAATCCGCTTGCTTCATGAGAGATCTCTGCCACTACTCCGTAAATATTCGCTTTGTCTCCGTTGTTATAATCCTGAAGTGCATATTGTAGACCCAGCTGATAACTTCCGGCACTGTACTTGCCTTCATAATCACCCTCCAGATAGACCATATCTGCCAGATCGTTTGCATGATAATACCATCCGGAGAGTGTTATATTTGTCAAACCTTCGTACAGTGCTCCGGCAACTTGTACCCCGTTACTGCCGTTGACTTTCGTAAATTTCGAGGCATTGGGAGCATCTACACCTGCCATTTTCGTAATATGTGAAAAGATCAGCGTGGTATCCTGCAAATCACGATTTGTCAAGGTATAAGCTTCGAAGAGATTGGGTACCATGCCGACATCATCACTGTCCGCAAACGGTGTATCGAGCACCTGTCTTCCCAGCACAATGGTTGCATTTGCAAAAGTTCCTTCCAGATACAATTCACCCAAAAGTGAATAGTTTTGATTATCGTTATCATAAAAAGGGATGCCGAGATTGTCCCTTTTACCCTGCCCCTGCACCGTGTAAAATCCGATTCCGGCGGAGAGACCCGATGTGACAGAAGCGAAATATTTCAGTAAACCACCAAGTGCAATATCGCTGGCACTTCCCGCCTGATCCTGGTTTTCCAGACCAATGCGTATATAGCCCTCCGTTTTCCCTTCATCCAATACATTGCCGTACAATGCAGTAGCCACTGCAACAGCCATACCTATACTAAGCTTCTTCATGGTCTAATCTCTCCACTTCTATCTTATCCATCTCCCCTTTTCTGAGGGCAACCAGCGATCGTCCGACCTGCAGTTCTACATTGTTTTTTCCCAGGGAAAACGCTTTGACTTCAAACTCCACACCGGGATAGATCCCAAAAGACTTCATACGTGCTTTAAGCGTTTTCCCTGCATTGATTTTGACAATTTTTCCTTTGTCACCTTTTTTGAGATGATAAATATTCATCATGTTAAAAATACTCCTGCTAATTTATAGGCTATGAAACTCAACACCCATGCGGTTGTGGTCGTAAAGAAAAAGAGATAGACCAAATACTTCACACCACCCGCTTCACGTGTAAAGACTGCCGATGCCGCAAAACATGGCAAATAGATCATGACAAAGACAATAAACGCAATCGCCGTCGGCAACGGTATATTTTTGCGAATCTGATTTTTCAACCCTTCTGAAGTTTCGTCCGTCTCCCCCAGTGAGTAGAGTACACCCATGGTCGAAACGACTACCTCTTTTGCGGCAAGTCCCGCTTCCAGCGCCACACTCAGCCGCCAGTCCATACCCAGTGGAGCGAAGAAAGGCTCTGTCGCTTTTCCGATTTTTCCCAGATAACTCTCTTCCAGCAGTTTTGCCTGTAACTGATGTTCAAGTTCCGCTTTTTTGGCACTGTCTGTCGTCTGTTCGATCTTTGTATGATACGCCTTTTCGAGTTCCGGATATTTGGGATAGTTGCTCGCAAACCAGACCAGTACCGATGCCGCGAGTATGAACGTTCCCGCTTTCTGCAGATACATCAGCGCCTGTGAATAGACAGTATGCCATAAAAGACGTAAAGAGGACCAGCGGTATTTTGGCATCTCCATAACGAAAGGTTCATCCTCACCTTTAAACACTAAAACATTAAGTATTTTTGCCGCAAAAAGTCCGATCATCGCACCGGTAAGGTAGATGAGAAAAAGCATATTCCCCGCTACATCCTGCGCAAAAAATGCCGCGGTGAAAAGGACATAGATCGGCAGTCTCGCACCGCAGCTCATGAAACCGATAATAAACAGTGTCAAAAGTCTGTCTTTTTCGTTTTTCAGCGTTCTTGCCGCCATATACGCAGGTACCGAACATCCAAAACCGGTTACCAGCGGGATAAAACTTTTTCCATGAAGTCCAAACTTATGGAAAAAGCCGTCGAGCAGGAATGAAACACGGCTCATATATCCCGTCGTCTCCAGCAATGCGATTCCCAGAAAGAGAATCAAAATATTGGGCAAAAACATTATTACCGCTCCGACACCGGAGATCATACCGTCGGATATGACCGACCCCAGCTCACCATTGCCAAAAATATCTTTCGCTTTGTCCGCCAGCGCTGTAAAAAACTGATCAATATAGTCCATAGGAATGGCACCGAACTCAAACGTCAGCTGAAAAAGTCCCCACATTAAAAAGAGGAAAATGGGAATACCGATATATTTGTTGATTAAAATATCATCGATCTTTTCGGTCAATGTCTTCTCTTTGCGCTTTTCGACAGTCATCACTTCCAGCGCCGCACCTCTGGCAAACGCCAGCCGTTCATCTTCAAAAATCTCATCGAGGTCTTTGGTACCGTAGTGGATATAGATATGATTCAGCGCTTCTCTGATAATAGGCAAAAGTTCGATCCAGATCGGCTGATCATGAA